>CAYGWQ010000120.1:0-14288 GCA_964353465.1 uncultured Acidobacteriota bacterium
CAGCGGCAGCAGGATGATGATGACTGCCGCCAGAAACCATTTTTTTGTCATTGCCAGAAACACCTTTCCGAGGCTACTTCGCGGAAATCCAAACCGAAATACAAACATATAGTATAGAGCCCATCTGCAAACACGGTCAAGTAAGCAGCGTCTGCTGGAATGGAGACTCCGGCCCCTCCGGCGCGGATCATTGCCATTATGGACTTGCCCTGATAAGGTGTACGGCTGTGAATAGTGCTCTTCCAGGCATGCATCCCGATCTGGCGGCTGTCCTGCTCGCAGGGGGAAAAAGCCGCCGTATGGGGTGCGATAAAGCGATGTTGCCCCTGGGGGGACAACCGGTCGCGCTGTTGCTTGCAAATCGGCTGCATGAGTTCACTGACCAGGTCCTGCTGTCGACCAACGAACCGTCAGCCTACCTCTTCCTCGGCCTGACGGCGGTGGCAGATCTGTACCCCGGGTGCGGCCCGATGGCCGGCGTGCACGCCGCCCTGCGCTACACCGCGCGCTCTATGGTGCTCGTCCTGGCCTGCGATCTGCCTGCTGTTACCACACAGTTGCTCCGGCGCATCATCGAATGCGCAGATGGATTCGACGCTGTCGTGCCCATGACGTCCGATGGTCTTCTGCATCCGGTATGCGCTCTCTACCGGCGCACTTGTCTCCCGGTTATTGAGCAGAGCCTTTGCTCCGGGGAAAACCAGATGTTGGCACTGTTCGAATCCCGGCATTTGCGTGTCAGGCGATTACCCCCCGGCGAGGGGGATTTCACTGATGCCGATCTGATGGATGTGGACTCCCCCGAGGATTACTTTCAGTCTCTGGCCCGCATTCCTCACCCGTAGCGCAGATGCAGATCGACAAAGGAAATGTACTGGGAGCAAGGCGAACGTTAGATAGTTTCTGTTGCGAAATTCAATAATTGTCCTTCCTGGTCCTGGACTTCGACCTGGACCTCGACATGGACTTGGACAATCGTGTTTTGTGTAAGCTTTGGCAAATGCGACACTTAAATCACCGCCATCCGTTATTGCCGCGTCCACGTCCAGGTCCAAGTCTAGGTCCAGGTCCAGGATGGGTGATTGTATAGTTTCGCGTCAGAAACTAGATAGCTCCATAGGAATGTATGGCATAGTCCGGGATTCCGGTAAAGCGTAGTGGTGTGGATATGCAGAGATCCCCCGCCGCAGTGAAAAACCGGCATTGATCAGGGGCAGGACATTCCAAACTCTAGAATTCACTATATATAGTGTCTCAGGCACAGGATGGCACAGTATCTTGCGATTTTTCCCTTGCCCGGTCGGTCCTCTGTGCTATATTTGGCGGGAAGATAAATCAGTCGGGTCAGGTGCCGGGGAGCTGTGTTTCGATGGAGAAGCGGGTACCGGCGAAAGTCAGGATTGTCACGCTTTTCTGGTTGTTGCTCGCTGCGGCTTCGGTGCTTTTGATCGGGACAATGGCGGTTATTGGTACCCTGACCTACAAGATCACGCACCCGCCGGCTGTTGCGGAGCTTGTGACCCCGGCAAGCTTTCTGATGCCTTCGGAGAGCGTTACCTGGATTTCAGATGATGGGCTCCGGTTTGAGGGCTACTGGATTCCCGGGGAGACGGGGAAGCCGGGAATCGTGCTTGCGCCCGGACACGGCATGAGCCGGTCGGCAGTGCTGAGCCTGGCTGCTCAGTTGCGGATGAGGGGCTTCCACTCGCTGGTATATGAACAGCGCGGCAGCGGATCTGCTCCCAAGGGTCGCAGCACCCTCGGGCTGCTGGAGACGAATGACATGCTGGCGGCGATCGATCAATTGAAGGGCCGTCCGGAAGTCGATCCGGTGCGTTCGGGAATCTGGGGAGCAGATATCGGCGCGCGAGCGGCTTTGGCTGCTGCGGCGCGACGCGAACAGGTGAAAGTGATTGTGGCAGATTCGGTCTATGATTCTGTCGGAGACTTCCTGAATATTGAAGTGCGCGAGACATCCGGCATTGCGAATCGCCTGGTTGAGTTTCTATGCCGGCAAGGATTCCTGCTTTACGAGTTTGCGTCGCCCCGGTCCCTGAGCGAGCGCCTGCCGCTTGCGGCTTTGGGGAACCGGAAGATCCTCTTCATTGCCGGGGAGAATCGGGCTGCCATGGCACAGCTGACCCGGTCCCTGTTTGAGGATCTGCAGCCGCGCCAGGATATCACAACGCTTGCGACCGCCCGTAGCCGGGTAATGAGTGGACCAGAGCTTGCGATTTACGATCGTGCGGTTGCCGACTATTTCAGTCAATATCTGGCTCCACTCAGGGACCAGACCGAGCGGGGCCGGGAGTCGACCGGCATTCGCCCGACCGGTGCGAACTGATTTTCAAGCCAACCGATCGCAGATCGCCGAGGATCGTGCATGAATCATATCCAAAAGCTGGAGATTATCGGTTTTAAATCTTTTTGCGATCGCACCCAGATTGATTTCCATGAAGGTTGTACGGCGATCGTCGGTCCCAATGGCTGCGGCAAGAGCAATATTGCCGATGCCATCAGCTGGGTGGTAGGCGAACAGAGCGCCAAGAGCTTGCGCACCGATCGCATGGAAGGGGTGATCTTCAACGGCACCCAGGCCCGCAAAGCCACGAATTTTTCTGAAGTGACCCTCTCTTTGAGTTTGCGGTCAGCTCCGAACCTGCCGGAAAGCCTGAAGATCAACCCCGAGGGATTTACGGTCGGGCGGCGGCTCTATCGTTCCGGTGAAAGCGAGTATTTTCTCGACGGGCGGCGTTGCCGCCTGAAGGACATCCAGGCTCTCCTAGAGGGGACCGGCCTCGGGCCCAATTCCTATGCGCTCATCGAACAGGGTCGCATCGGCCAGATTCTGAGCTCCAAGCCGGCGGATCGGCGCAGCCTGATTGAGGAAGCCGCCTGCATCACCCTGTTCAAAAGCCGCCGATACGCCGCGGAATTGAAGCTGGAGATGGCGCACCAGAACCTGCTGCGGGTGAACGACATCGTCCAGGAAGTGACGCGGCAGCTCAATTCGCTCCGGCGCCAGGCGGCCAAAGCGCGCCGCTACAATCGACTTCGAGAAGAGTTGCGCGGCCTGCACAAGCTTCGTCTGGGGATGGAGCAGAGAGAACTGCAGACCAGGCTCGAGCAGTGCAGCATCCGTTTTGCCGCCGCGAAAGAACAGGAGCAGACGATTCTGACCTTGCTGGCAAACGTCGAGGAGTCCCGTACCTGCGGCCAGGAGTCCTGCCGCACGCTGGAGGGACAAGTCAATGATATCCGCGATCAACTGACAACTCTGCGGGTTGAAGCCGGCAACGCCTCAGGCCGCCGGCAGAGCCTGGAAGCGCAGAAGCAGAGCCTGACAGAGCGAGTCAAGGAGCTCGATCGGGAGCTGGAGTCGATTGCCGAGCGCGAGCAGCTGGTGCAGCGCGAGCAGGAGCGGCTGACGCAGTCCTCTGCGGCGCTTACGGCCGAGATTGCCAGCGAGCAGGTCGCTCTCGAAACCGAACTGTCTCGCAGCGAGGTGCTGCAGGATGCGATGCATGCCACCGAGGCATCCATCGAAGAAACGCGCACCTTCCTGCTGAATCGCGCCGGGCGGCTTTCCGACCTGCGGAACGAACAGGCGCGCTGCCAGGAAAACATGCAGCGCATTGCCGGCCGTGTCGAGCGGATTCAGGCTGAACGCGCCGAAAGAGCGCGTGAGCGCGACCGCGTCCAGGAGCAGTTGGCCGTCTTCCAGGAAAAAGCCGCGGGGACTGCAGCCCGGCTGGGAGAAATCGCAGCGCGGCAGGAGGAGTTGGAAAGGCAGTCGGCACAGGTTGCGAAACGACTGGAAGAGGTCTCGTCGGATCTGGCCGGCCGGCAGGAAGAGCAGAGCATCATGCAGCATCGCCACACTTCGCTGGAAGAAGTGGAGCGACGGCGCTCCAACTACTCCGACGGCGTCCAGAAGTTCCTCTCCACCCGGGTTCCCGGGGAGCAGTCCCTGGCAACCCAGACGCTGGCAGACCTTCTCGAAACCGATGCTGTGTACGAAGCTGCCGTGGAGGATTATCTGAACGATCCGCTGCAGTACATCCTGGTGGGCGGACTGGAAGATGCGGTCCGGAGCGCGGAGAGAGTGAAGAAGATCGGCGCCGGCAAATGCACCTTCATGACGCTCAGGAATGGGCACACCCACCACACTCCTTCCCCACGACCATTGTTGGCCGGCGAAGGGGTTGTCGGTTACCTGGACGAACTGCTGCGCATGCGCGAGGATGTGAAGGAAGCATTCGAACGCGTGCTGCCGGAATTCGCTGCCACCGTGATGGTGTCCGACCTGCCCACGGCCTTTCGGGTCGCGGAGAAACACTCGGATATGAACTTCCTGACCTTGGCCGGCGAAGCGTATTCGCCGAAGGGGACGCTCTCCGCGGTCGGGGAAAGGAAGTCCATGGCCGGTTTCCTCGCCCTGAAGCGTGAGAAACGCGAACTGGAGCGGAGCCTGACATCGTTGCGTGCCAAAATAGAGAGCGCGCGCGCAGAGGTCACCGGCCTGAAAGTGGACCAGGCTTCATTCGCAGAGAGCCTCAGGTCCCTGGGAACCGAAGCGCGCCAGCTGGATATCGATAAAGTCGTGCTCCACCACCAGATCGAACGCCTCCGGGATGAGCTGCAAAAGTTCGCACAGTCGGATGATGTGGCTGCCATGGAGCTGTCGCAGCTCATGGCGGAGAGTTCGGAATGGGCAAGTCGGCTCACCGAGGCGGTCGCCGGCATCGACGAGATCGAAGAGCGCAGCCGCCTGACCGGCGAGGAACTGCACGAATTGAACGCGCGCTTGGAGTCACTCAGGTCTGAAAACTCCGCGCTGTCAAAATCGCTCGCCGCTCTTGCCTCGGCACACGCCGTCAAGAAAGAGCGGCTGTCCGGCATGGAGTCGGAATTGCAGCGGCTCGGCCGGGAAGCGGAGGAGGTGCGCCGGCGCACGCGGATAAACCGCGCCGAACGTGGCCAGGCATCATCCGGCATCGCGGAAGTCTTGGGCGCGCTCGAGGAGACAGAAACCCAGATCGCCGATTTGTCGCGGCAGCTCGCCGGGACCGAAGCCGCCCTGTCGGAGCGGCAGCAGGATCTGGCCGCGCAGCGCGAGGTTCTCGACTCCCTCGAAGAACAATTGCGCGGATTGCATGAGGAGCGCGAGAAGGCCCTGGCGGTGCGGAGCGCCATCGAGATCGAAAAAACGCGGATCGAGAGCGATTTCGAGCACCTGCGACGGAACTGCGAGGATGAGTTCCACGTGCCCCTCGAGGAGATCCTGACGCATATCGAGACCGCTGACTGGGAGCGCGACTACGCCGAAGTGCTCCAGGCATTCGAGACCATGCGCGAACGCATCGAGAACTTCGGTGCCGTCAACATGAGAGCCCTGGAGGAATACCAGGAGCTCGAAGAGCGGTATCAGTTCCTGAGCAGCCAGCGCGCAGATATTGAGCAATCCATCTCCGACACGCAGCAGGCGATCGCGGAGATCAACCGCCGTTCCGTTGAACAGTTCCAGGATGCATTCAAGCACATCCGTGAAAACTTCATCGAAGTTTTCCAGATCCTGTTCAAAGGCGGACAGTGCGACCTCCGGCTGCTGGACGAGGGCGACCTGCTGGAGAGCGGCGTCGACATCGTGGCGCAACCTCCCGGCAAGCGATTGCAGAATGTACTCCTGCTCTCCGGCGGCGAAAAGGCGCTCACCGCCCTGGCATTACTCATTGCGATCTTCCGCTACCGGCCGAGCCCGTTCTGCGTCCTGGACGAAGTGGACGCCCCGCTCGATGACGCTAACATAATCCGTTTCACGGAGCTGATTGCCGCGTTGAGCAAGGAGACGCAGTTTCTGCTGATCACTCATAACAAGAAAACCATGGAGATCGCCCAGACCCTCTATGGCGTGACCATGGAAGAGCCGGGTGTGTCCAAGATTGTCAGTGTCGACTTCCGCACTCATGAGCAGGCGCTGGCAAGCTAGCACGGCTGTAAAGTACCAAACCACAAAGACCTCGAAGACCTGCGGAGTTTGAGGCTTGCTCTTCAGGTCTTCGGGGTCTTCCTGGTTTGCATTGAGAAAGAGGTCGATATGGCCGATGCCTGTTTCCAGACGGATCTGAAAGGCCTGAAGTTCTTTCGTCGGGGAAAAGTCCGCGATGTGTACGAAATCGACGATCAGCTCCTGATGGTTGCCACGGACCGGATCTCCGCGTTCGACGTCGTGCTGCCCACGCCGATCCCCATGAAGGGAGCCATACTGACCCAGTTGTCCAAGTTCTGGTTCAGCATGATGAAGGACATCGTCCCGCATCACCTGGTTACTACCGAGGTGGATGAATTCCCGGCGGTGCTCCGGCCCTATCGTGATGTCCTGCGCCTGCGAAGCATGCTGACGGTCAAGGCCGAGATCTTCCCGATCGAGTGCGTGGCTCGCGGTTACCTGGCCGGATCGGGCTGGAAAGAGTATCAGGAAAGCGGCGCCGTCTGCGGGATTCCGCTCCCGGCCGGGTTGCGTGAGTGCGATCGGCTGCCGGAGCCGATATTCACGCCGGCCACGAAAGCTGAAAGCGGCCACGACCTCAACGTTTCCTTTGAAGAGATGGCCGGAATCGTCGGCAAGGATGTTGCCGTGCGCCTGCGCGACCTCACCTTCCGGGTTTACCAGCGAGCTGCCGATTACGCGCTCCAGAAGGGAATTATCATCGCCGATGTCAAGTTCGAGTTCGGTCGGTATGATGGCCGTATCCTCTTGTGCGATGAAATCCTGACTCCCGATGCGTCGCGCTTTTGGCCCCTGGCAAGCTACCGGCCCGGAGGCGCTCAGCCCTCTTTCGACAAGCAGTACGTGCGCGACTACCTCGAGCAGATCCGCTTTAATAAACAACCGCCCGGCCCTGAGCTCCCGGAGGCTGTCGTGCGGGCAACCACCGACAAATACCTGGAGGCATACCGGCTGCTGACCGGATCCGGCCTGGCTTGATCGACCTCCCGTAAAAATCCCAGCTTTGGCTCGCGTGCCTGCGGGTCTGCGCCACAATTCTTCGCTCCGCTCCGTGTCCCGTTAGTAAAGTCCAATTATTGGATTGATTCTCAGATGCCAGATCTTATAAGGTGGTGCAGTGATATCCTGCCCCGCTTGGTTGTAAGTGCCCGAGTTAACGGAATCTCTTGGGATGTGTTGCGGGGATGTCGCGGCTGGGCCCGCCGGGATCAAACCTGTTGTGCCTGATTTGCAGGCTCAGGTGCTGTCATCGGAGCGGAACCACATGCACTGGCAGCAGTGGACTTTCATAGACATTATCTTTGCCGCTGTGATTCTGGTTTCAATCATCTTTGCTCTGATGAAGGGGCTGGCCCGTGAGGTCATCAGCCTGTTGGCTCTGCTCGGAGGATTCATTCTGGCCGCTTTCTATTATTCTGTGGTCGCAAGCTGGCTCACGCACCTTACCAAAACACAAGCCCTGGCCGACCTGATCGGCTTCCTGGCCATATTTATATCCTGCCTGTTGATTGGGGCCGTGGCGGCATATCTGGCAAACCGGTTCATCAAGATGGCGTCTCTTGAATGGATCGACCGGCTTATGGGTGGGGTATTCGGCTTGCTGCGGGGGTGGGCAGTGGCCTCCATTATCGCTCTCGCCCTGATCGCTTTCCCGGTTCGCCCGGATGTGATGGCACGATCCGTGTTCGCTCCCTATCTGCTCGCAGGGGCTCGTGCCGCAGTTCTGCTGGTCCCCCAGGAACTGAAGGACAAGTTCTATGTGGAGTACCAAAGAGTTTTGCAGAATTGGAACCAAAACAGGAGTTCGGTATGAGAGAAGGTACGGCGAAACTGCAACCGCGTCTCAAGGATCGCCTGGAGAGTATTTGCGTTGAGATGATCGACAAGGGGATCCTTTTCTCCGAGGCTGTCGAGCAGTTCGAGAATTGCTTTATCGCGGAAGTCGTCAGCCGCAACGACGGGCACCTCATGCGCGCATCCGAGCACCTGGGCATTCATCGGAATACTCTCGCGAAAAGACTTTCACAATACAAGGCCAAGAGCGCGCGCCGAAAATCCGGGTAGAAACCGGGTTCTCGACAAATCGCGACCGTTCGCGCCGCCTTTTCAAACCACGAAATACACGAAATGTCTGAATCAAGGCATAAACAGGGATTGGCATATCAGTACGTTCTGAGGATAAAGCACGACAGGACGCTCCCCAGCCCCCCGTGGGGAGCAGAAAAGCCGGGTATCCTTTGCCTTGTGCCGGCATGTTTTCGTGTATTTTGTGTATTTCGTGGTTATTGTTTTTCCTGTCGCCGTCCGGCAATGAACCCGAAGGTCAGCAGGACCGTTCAGCCATTGGATTATGTTATCGTTAACGGGTCTCTTGAAAATCTTCCGGCATCCCACTAGAATGCATATCGTTTCAAAGTCAATTGGAGCGTTCCGGTCTGAAGGATTACGGAGGATTCATTGGTAGGATTAACCCCGAAGAGAGTGACGATTGTAGACATAGCCAAGAAGCTGGGCCTGTCGGCGATGACCGTTTCGCGGGCCTTGAACAGCAAGCCGGAAGTCCGGGAAAAAACCAGGCAGAAAGTGCTCCGCTGTGCAACCGCGCTAGGCTATCAGCCGGATCGGTGGGCACAGAGCCTGGTCACGCGAAGGTCATCGATCGTCGGCGTGGTCATCCCTGACATCTCCCACTCCTACTTTGCAGAGATCACATTCGGAGTCGAACAGGTATTGGACAGGGTCGGTTACGATATCCTGCTCTGCCACTCGCGAGGGGACAACATCAAGGAGAAAGCGGAGATCGATATGCTCGTCGGGAGCCGGGTGGCCGGATTAATCGTTGCATCCGAGCAGTCGGAAAAATCCGACGAAATATTCACGGAGCTGAGGAAAAAGGCGATTCCATTCGTGTTGGTGGATCGATTCTTTCCGCATATGGATTTTGCTTCGGTCCGTACAGACGACCGAGTGGTAGGGAAACTGGCGACGGAATGCCTGATGGAATTCGGTCATACGCGGATCGCCCACATTCGGGGCCCGGCATTAAGTCCGGCATCGCTGCGTTGCCTTGGGTACCTGGAGGCACTGAAAGGCGCGGGCATTGAGGTGCGCAAAGATTGGATTGTCGGAGGTAACTTCGACATCGAGAGCGGGCGGCGGGCGATGGAGAAGCTGCTCGAGCTGGATCGGCGACCGACAGGAGTGTTTGCGGGCAACGATCCGATGGCGATCGGAGCGGTGTATGCCTGCAGGGAGGCAGGGCTGCGAGTGCCGGATGATATCTCGATAGTGGGAGCCGGGAACATAGAGGGCCGATACCATCCGAATCCGTTTGTGACGACCCTGGATTGGCCGCGGAAGGAGTTGGGAAGGACGGCGGCGTCGATGTTGTTGGCTGCGATCAAGGACCCGACGGGCGCGCACGCCACGGTGAGAGTGTTCGAGCCAAAACTGCTGATCCGTCAATCGACGGCGCGGCCGCCCGCATGACAGTTGCCAAATACCGCGGTATTCGGGCCATCCGGGTCCGATTCTCGAGACCTTCTAGTCGAACGTCTCGGAGATTGCACAAGTAATGATAAACCAAGGATTCGCGGCGCGTTCGCGTGAATCACAAGTGGCAAAGGAGCAAAGGGATCAAGGGCCTAATGGACCTCCTTATAAGGAGAGGACTTATGCAAAAAATGCAGGGGATCTCCAGGCGTGATTGCTTGTGGCTGCTCGGCACGGGTACGGCAATGGTTGAAGCTGCTGTGCCTGTCCGGGCAAACTACCCGTCAGTGGGGCAGGAGGCTGCAGAGAGTGCGCAAGTGATTGCGGACCGCATGCGCAGGTTACAATGGTGGAATGCGGCCCGATTCGGGATGTTTATTCATTGGGGCCTGTACAGCATTTTGGGCCGGCACGAATGGGTGATGGAAATGGAGGGCATCCCCGTGCCGGAATACGAGTCATTGGCCAAGCAGTTCAAGCCGCAACCAAATGCCGCGCGCGTGTGGGCGCAGGTTGCCCGGCAGGCAGGCATGAAATACATGGTCATGACCAGCAAACACCACGAGGGTTTCTGCAATTTCGATACCAAGTTGACCCGGTACTGCGCCCCCAGGCAGGGCCCTGGCCGTGACCTGCTGAGGGAATATGTCGACGCAGCCCGGGCGGAAGGTCTCAGGGTTGGGTTCTACTACTCCTTGATGGACTGGCACCACCCCGACGGAGCGCGCTGCGCCAAAGACGAGGCTGCTCGCCACCGTTTCGTCGATTACACGCATGGGCTAGTGCGGGAACTGATTACCAACTACGGCCAGATTGATATTCTCTGGTACGATGTTGCCTCGCCGCTGGATGCGGCAGGATGGGAATCGGAGAAGATGAACCAAATGGTGTTCGGTCTGCAGCCGAATATCATTGTCAACAACCGCAACAAACTAGGCGGAGATTTCGCTACCCCGGAACAAAGAATACAGGCGGAGGCCGAAGGACGGGCATGGGAAACCTGCATGACCATGAACGACAGCTGGGGATACCACAAGGCCGATGATAACTGGAAAAGTCCGAAGAACATCATTCGCAATCTCATAACGTGTGCGCAAGGAGGAGGAAATTACCTGCTCAACATAGGCCCCAAGGGGGACGGATCCATTCCGGAAGAGTCCGTCCGGATCCTGACGGCAGTCGGCAAATGGATGGACAAGCATTCCGAGGCCATCTATGAATCGGAGCTGTGCAAGGTGACCCGTTGCCGGTTCGCTGGCTTCACGCGCAAGCACAATACCCTCTATATCCATGTCTTCTTCTGGCCCGGGAGCTCCGTGACGATCGGGGGGCTCCGGACCAAGGTGAAATCGGCCCGCCTCCTGACCACAGGTCAAAACGTGAAGTTCCAGCAGGAGGAGTTTCGCGTGCAGTTCACGGGCTTGCCGGACAGGGCGCCGGATGATCTTGTCACGGTCATCGCCGCCGAATGCGAATCAGAACCGGTTCAGGACATGACGCACGTGCGCGATGACCGGCCCCGAGCCGGTGTGTGAGGTGGGTCTCGTCGTTACAAGGAGGAGGAATCATGCAAAAGGCACGCAGCATGAAAACGGCATTCAGGTACCTGTCAGTTGCGATCCTGCTTCAGGGGACGGTTCTGTGCCAGGAAGCGGGCAAGTCGTCGGATAATCTCAGAGTGAAATGGGAAGAGCTGACGTCTCCCGACTTCGCACTCGCTATCGCCAAATCCAGCGGCACGTGCGTGATCCCCCTGGGTATCCTCGAGAAGCACGGTCCGCACCTGCCGCTGGGCACCGATCTTTTGGACATTCGGGAAGTCGTCCTGCGCGCAGCCCAGAAGGAATACACGATCGTGTTTCCCCCGTACTACTTCGGGCAGATCTTCGAAGCTAAGCATCAGCCCGGAACGGTCGCTTATAGTCAAAAGCTCATATGGGATATTTTGCAGGAAACCTGCGACGAACTCGCACGCAACGGCATCAGGAAGATCGTCCTGGCGAGCGGTCACGGGGGAAACAGCAACTTTCTTCCCTATTTCTGCCAGGCCCAGCTCGCGAATCGCAAGGACTATGTTGTGTACCTGTTCCAGCCGCCGCGCGACGCGGACTTCGACGCACGAGTGAGAAAATTGCGCAAGACAACTGCAGAGGCGCATGCCGGAGAGATGGAGACGTCGACAGTAATGACCCACCGGCCCGATCTGGTCAAGCTGAACAACGCCAATGACGAATCAGGCGAAAACCAGAAGCGTCTCACCAATATCCCAGGTTTGTATACCGGCATCTGGTGGTACGCAGCGTATCCGAATCACTACGCCGGAGACGGCAGCGCAGGGAATACGCAACTCGGAGAATTCGTGATCGAGCATCAGGCCGTTCAGCTGGCTGCGGCCATCAAGGCGGTGAAAGAGGATCAAAACGCGCTGGAGCTCCAGAAGCGCTTTTTCGAGCAGGCCGAAAGCCCGATAAAAAACACACAGAAGAAATAGGGCTCACGGTTTGGTCTTCAGACGAAACGGTTTCGTCTCGGCATCCATGCCGTTCGGGACTGCAGAGGTTATGATTCCTCGTCGTCAGTCATGTACTCCCACATCTCATTCTGATGCAGCCAGATTGGATCTGCGTTGCGTCGAATGAACTCATCGACGTCCATCCCGTCAATGGTCGGCGGCCGCTTGATCCGCTTCTGTTTTCCGTTGATGAAGATCGTCATGTATTCCTTTTGGCGCCGCTTTTTCTCCGCCTTCTCCGCGGCCGTCAACTTTCGTTTGCGCTTGCCCATAATGAACCTATGTCTTATTTGTTCAAAGCCAGAATAGGGATTGCACAAAAACTTCGCAAGATGAAACTTGCCCCGGCTTGAACGGCCACCTCCATCAAATCAACCGGGTTATAGTAGCGGTCAGCGTTTGCAGCCAGGATGTAGTCTGCACCTCTCAAAGCCGCGGGCAATGCAGCGAAGCTATAATCCGCGTCGGAGAACGCTCTCTTGCCATCCCGGGCGTCCTGTTCCACGCGCACGTTCGAGGACGGTGCGGAGCAAGAGAATTGTCGGATGAAACGGCCGGAAACCGCGCCCTTTGGTGACTGGGTTTTGAGCTCCGGCGGTTTTCCATCGATGTTCCGCCTCTGCGGGAGAGGAACTGCAGGCAACACAGGCAAATCCAGCAGGTAACCGTTCTCTACTCTTACCCGCTTTGATGAGACCGTGATGCTCCCAGATTTGAGCCCGCTGCACTTTGCGGTGACCATAATGTTCCCGGGCACTCGCGTGGCACGAATGGAGATCCGGTTGATGCCCGCTTCGAGGTCGAGATATCTATGGTTGATTGAGTTGCTCTTGCCGCTGTTGTAGCCTCCGCGCCAGACGGCCGGCCCCTTGATTTCGAAATCCACACGCTGCTGAAACGTCGGACACCGCTCGCCCCTGGCGTCCACGGCTTCGACATCCATTAACGCAACATCCGAACCGTCGGCGTACAGACCTCCGGGGCCGGTGATCGGTGTGAGTCGCAGTGCAACAGGCGGCCCCACCGTGTGCCTGGCCTGCATCGCCACGGATTTTCCTCCGATGTAAGCGACCGCTTTGATTTCCCCGGGCTCCCACTGGACATCAGGGAATGTGAAGAGGTAGCGGTCCGATACGCTGCCATGACCAAGAGACCTGCCATTCAGAAACAACTCAACGTCCTGGGCGTTCGAGCCGACATAAACTGTCTTTTTCGTCCCGGTAGGATAGGTCCAGTGCCCAATGATGTGAATCCGCGGATCTGTGCTGAAGAGTGCCCGGCAGATGTAGTAAGCCTCCTTCGGCAGGCGCACCCCATCCACCTCTCCACTGGCGCGGGCCACTTCGCACGCCACCCGGCCGCCGCTGGTCGAGTCGGAAAAAATCCAGTTCCCGCCGCCACAGTGGTCCGGCGCACCCAACTTCCTGAAGTATTGGGCGACCTGGTTTGCGGCGAACTGTTCGGAAGTGAGCTGGTAGGTCTGGCCTTTGGCCTCCGGGTAGCCGAAGTTTGGCGGCGAGAATTCATCCCACACGCGCCGCGGGGATTCCTCGCGATCATATTCGCCTTCGACGACCGGTAGCCGCTTGATCTCCCGCCCCCCTTCGGTGCCGATGCCCACATCCATGAACTCCGCTGTAATTTCGTCGGCGCGCCGGTGTGCGTAGGCGCGGCCGCCCTGCGGATCGTAGCGGTCCATGTAGCCGCGCAATTCTCTGGCATGCTCGCGACTGACCTTTTGATTGCCACCCTCCCAGATCAAAATCGAGGGGTGGTTGCGAAAGTAGATAATCGTGTCTCGAAAGGCCGCCGCACGAATCTTCCAGGCAGCGCCGACGGTGTCGGATTCGCCGTCCACGCCCGGCTGTTCGGTAATCAGGCCGAGCCGGTCCGCAGCTCGTATTTGCGCCGGCCCGCCCAGGCAATGGCCCCAGCGAATGAAATTTCCGCCGGCCTGCTTCGTCAACTCCAGGGTGAAGAAATGCATCCAGTCGGGCTGTGCGGCCCCCAGGCCGGGCCATTCGTCGGTCGGTTTTTGGCCCCAGCCGTGCAACTTGAGGTAGTGGCCGTTAATGTGGAAACCGGTGCCTGCATCCCAGTGCACGAAACGGATGCCGAGCGGGACTTCGCAGCTGTCCACCGTCCCGCCGTTGACACGCAGGGTGCAGAAGACTCGGTACAAATAAGGATAGTCCGGCTCCCACAACCGAGGATTTTGAAGGATACCGTCAACCGCAAACTGCGCGCTGGCACCTATTGCGATCCGGCCATTGC
>CAYGWQ010000121.1:0-14264 GCA_964353465.1 uncultured Acidobacteriota bacterium
CTTGCCCCCGGCTATTTTCTCTGCGTCCCTCCGGGACGCCATTTTTTGAGACAGTCTCGGTAGCCGGGGTGTCAATTGACGGGCCGGCCGACGCTGGACGTGATGAAGTGCTGTCGATGATACGGTTCGCCGGCCTCGGGCACTGCGACAATCAGCCCCAGTCGGCAAGGCCGAAGACGGCGGCTCGGCCTCGTTCTGCACCCCTTGATGACTTATCTGGGGCCGCGGCGGCATTTAGCTGGACCCGGCGCCGTTTCGCACGTTGGGCAGCGATTTCCCCGCCGATTTCCTCTCTCGTTACTCTTCCGTGGGGTCGTCATGATCCAGTATGTGCGGATCAAGATGAACCGGGTTGCCTGCGTACTCTCCGGCGCCCGGTTTTTCACCAGGTGATACAATCGTATACTTGAAGTACCGCTGTCCGTCTCGTGCCCGAACTGGACCTGTGCTTATGGGAATACCAGCTCTGCATTCCAGCTTTTCGACATCGAACGGACTGATGAACTTGGTTATGGGGGTGTAGTGGGGATCAGGTCTGAAATGGACGTCGAAGCTGATTCCATCATTGCTGTAGAACACTGCCTGGTCCGCATGCGCCGGATACAAATGTATTCCGGCGTGAGGATTGTCGCAGGCCTGCTCTGATCGGCACCGTCTCGTTTCGGCTTTGATTTCATGCGCGAGAACACGGGGATCGGTATCTAATGCTTCCATGATTTGTCTCGTGGAATGGTGGACCATCCGGGCATGGAACCGCCCGCTTCCAATCCAGACTTCCATGAGTATGGTCCTCGGGCTTCGGGGAGTATCAAGATCGGCCCAGGAAAGCCCGTGATTTACGGGGTTGGCTTTGGAGAGTAGCGTATAGATCATTCTCAGGCTCGTCTCTCGGTATTCTGGATTCTCAAGTCGGCGCAACGTTTCGCTGACAACGGCATCGAGGTGGACTGCGGGTGCTTGGGACATGTTTGCTCCTTTTCCTCAAGGACTTGTATAAAGCACTTTATTGAATCAAACGTAGAAACCTGGGATCACTTCTCAAATCAGACAAATCCAGGTCGTCGCGAATCTCCGCAATCGAATAGTTGCCGCGAACGGCCTTCTTGAGCCAGTGGAAGGCGGCCTCACGGTCGCCGACCCGGTTGTGGACAACGGCTGCAATCAAAGCGTATTCCGGATCATCCGGACGCAATTTCAACGCTCTCTCCAGATGTTCCAATGCCTCGGCTCGCTGTTCCACCATGGCAAAATACCTGGCGAGCAGGACGTGGGCATCCGCGTTTCTGGAGTTGATTTTCAACTCCTGCATTCCCAGTTTAATGGCCTCCCGAAACGCATTGATCCCTTTCTCCCGGTTCCCGGGGCTCCAGTAATAGGCTTTTGCCAGATTGCCGGCGATGACATAGTTGTCGCTGTTGAGCCTGAGCGCCTCTTCGAGTGAGCTGACCGCCTCACGGAACTGCCGCTTTCCGAGATACGCATTGCCCAGGTTCTGATATCCGGCGCCGGTAGGACAGATTCCATTGGCTGTCTTAAAGGTCCTGATGGCCTCGTCGTAATGGCCCAGAAAATAGTACGCGCCTCCCAAACCGATAAGCGGCCGGTGGTTGTCGGGGGTGAGCTCGGCGGCTCGGCGATATTGCGCTGCCGCCTCTTCATACCTTGCCTGGTAGTTGTAAAACCTGCCCAGCCATTGATAGCTTGTCCAATCCCCCCTAACCTCGACTGCCTTAAGATACGTCGCTTCGGCGTCATTGATTTTCCCCTGACTCTCGTAGGCCTGTGCGAGTCCACGGTAAGCAGCTTCGGAGGAAGGATCGATCTCGAGAGCGTCTTCAAAGAATATGACCGCTTCCCCA
This sequence comes from uncultured Acidobacteriota bacterium, assembly GCA_964353465.1. Lineage (GTDB taxonomy): Bacteria > Acidobacteriota > UBA6911 > UBA6911 > UBA6911 > JAFNAG01. Next base: position 1,860 of record CAYGWQ010000121.1, read on the forward strand.
TACTCACCTGTTCCGCTGTGCAATGTACCCAGGCAAATGAGCGCCGGCACCGACTTCTTTTCCAGATTTAGTGCATTTCCGCATTCTTTTTCTGCCCGGTCGGCCCACGTCGAATCCCTGCCGTTCCCGGATTTGTTCCAATACGCGAGCCCTAATCCGGCGTGTGCATCGGCAAACTTGCTGTCCCAGTCAATCGCCCGTTGGAACAGCGGAATTGCGTTCTCGATCGATTTTGGATGAAATCCGTACAGGTATCCCATGCCTTGCGTATAAAACAGATAGGCTTCCGGATTGATGCTGCCGGGAATGGCCAGCCGCTTCATTTGACTCGATTCCAGCTGCACCTCGAGCAATCTCAAAACACAATCGACTACTTTGTCCTGCAACAGAAACGAGTCAATTGACTCGCCGGTTATCACATCCGAGCGCAGCAGCCGGTTCGAGCGGGCATCGAGCAATGACAGTGCGGCCCGTACTTCCTTGCCAAAGAACTGCAAGGATCCGTCCAGAACAAGATTGGCGCCCAATTCCCTTCGTGCGTCGACGGCGGAAGTAACCTTCGATCTTCTGACCTCGCTGCTGGGCAGCACTTGCGAGTCATTGGAAACCAGGAGTTGGGTCAGCCTTGCCGTCAGTGTTTCATTGAGCCCGTCTGCAAAGGCGGGCGACTGCGCATCACCTGAAATCACGCGAAAAGGCAGAATAACCAGAACCTTCTGGTCCGGGAGAGGCAACGGCAATCCAAGCAATGACCGCAAGTTATCCCGGTAGAGCCAAGCCGGCGGAGCCGCGAGAATACCGAGCAGGATTAGCACGGAAACCGCCTGAATCCATCGGGATTTGTGAATTACGTATCGGAGGCTTCGCCAAGACTTCACAAGCCAGGGGGCCGGACGGGAGCTCGGGATCCACGCCACGTTCAGCCGGCGCAGGTCGATAAGGAGTTCCTTCGCGGATTGATATCGGTCTTCCGGATCCTTTTCGAGGCATTTCAGGACCACATCCTCCAATCGAGGAGAGAGGTCCGGACGTAACTCTCTCGGGGGATCGGGCGGCTTGTTAATGACCAGATTCATGAACGCCGCGGCAGAAGACGCCCGAAACGGCAAGCGCCCGGTAAGAACCTGATAGAGGATGGTTCCGACAGCATAGATGTCTGAACGATGATCGACGGTTTCTCCCGTCAATTGTTCGGGCGACATGTAATGCAGGGTGCCGCATCCCTTGTGCAGGTCATCCGAGCTGATAGTGCTGTCCTCGGGGCCTGTCGGACGGATAAGCGTTGCCAGACCAAAATCGAGAATCTTCAGCCGTCCCTCGGGTGTAATGATCAGATTCCCAGGCTTCAGGTCGCGGTGCACGATGTTCTGCGCTTGAGCGGCTGCGAGACCGTCCGCAATCTGCATAGCGAGACTCACGACCTCCTTTTCCCGGAGCTGCACTTCATTAAGTTTGCTGGCCAGCGTGATACCAGGGACTAATTCCATCACGAGGAAATCGATGCCGTCCTGCGCATCGAAATCATAAACCGCTGCAATGTTGGGATGATTGAGTCTGGCCAGCGACAAGGCTTCCTTTCTGAAGCGCTTGCGGGCAGATTCTTCGCCAAGTTTACCGGCTTTCAATACCTTAAACGCGACATCGCGGCGGAGGTGCTCGTCGCGTGCGCGATACACCGTGCCCATGCCCCCCGCGCCGATCTTTCCCACAATTCGGAAATGCGAGAGCGCGCGCCCTGTCAGGTCCGGCATTGGATCGACGTCGCGATCCGGCTGCATTGCCCTGGCTGCGACCCCGAGAGCCGGAACCTCCAGGAGGCGGTCGAGCTGTTCGCGGTCCGCAAGGAGGGCCTCGATTTCCTTTCGCAGGATTTCATCGCCGGCGCACATCCGCTGGAGGAAAGACTCTATGCGGCCCGGCTCCAGTTGCTGGATCTCAAAGCAGAGCTGCTCAATCTGCCGGCGGCGTTCAGAGTCCGTGGACTTCATGATGCCTCACAACGCGAACGCTATGGTGTTCCCCCGGACTGCCCTTAACCTCGGTGACTGTTTACGCTAGTGACGGGATTGTTGAGATGGATATGGAGAGCGCGCAAGGCTGATGGTATGTCGTGCTCGGCGAGCATTCCCGCGGCTTTGCTGGATTCAGGCCCCTTGCCACTCATATGGCACAGCTCCCACTGCCCAATAACCAGCGGTGCGAATCCGGATGAATACTTTGTTTGATTTTGATTATAGCACAGCCGGTTCCGCTCCGTGAATTACACACCCGAATATGCGGCGATTGCGCGCTTCGCCCCAGATTGGCCGAGCGGTAATCCTCATAGGTGGAAGGATCGGGCTCGATCCAGAGTACGGGCATCGGGAGGGTTCAACCGTCACAGCTCCGGTTCTAGGGAAAGCAGCTAACAAACTGGGCGATTTCTCCGCGGGAATGAAGGTGATTGTCACTTGCCGGGACAGCGATGACGGTAAGCACGAGGGGATTGTTGACATCGAGTTAGTGAAGGAACCGGTGGATGCCAATGCCAAGAGCTACCACCAGGCAACCTACACGGTTGTCTCGGTGGATGTGGAAGGGCAGACTATTACCCTGAGCGACGAGAACGGCGAGGAGTTTACCTCAGTGGTAATGGGGCATGCCCTCGATAAACTGGCGGATCTCTCATACGGGGCGAGGGTGACCATCACGTGTCAGGACAACGCCAAAGGAGACCATGAGGGGATCGTCGACATCGAGATCGTGAGGTAAAACGCCGGCCGATCCATAGGATGTTCCGGGAGGGGCGCAGGATTCGAATCCTTGCGCCCCTTTTTTCTCTGATGCCCGCCGACGAACTGCCCCAAAAGGCAAACGTGGTCCTGCCCTCCCACCCGGGCTCCAATCCCAAGAATGCGATTTATTCGGACAATTCCTCCAGCACAAGCGTCTAAGGTATATCCAGAACCAGGAGGATAGCATGCCCCCGAGCATCAGCATCAGTATCCGCCCGACCGGCACGCGGCCGGAGACGCTTATGAAGAGCGTGGCGGAGGCAATAGGCTCGGTCCACAAGGATCTGTCGCTGACCTTTCTAACGCTTTCCGATCAGATCCAATCATCACTCGTCCAGGAGCGACTGATGGCGATGCTCTCGGGCTTCTTTGGTGCACTCGCTCTGCTGCTTGCGGGGATTGGGCTCTATGGCGTGACCGCTTACTCGGTCGGGCGACGGCGTAGAGAGATAAGTATCCGGATGGCGCTCGGCGCCAAACCGGCCGTCGTCGTATGCATGGTAGTGGGCCGGGTCGCCTTGATCGTGGGTCTGGGAATCGCGATAGGCGCAGTCCTCAGCTTCTGGGTCGCCCAATTCGTCGAAAAGCTGCTATTCGGCCTCCGGCCCCGCGATCCGCTGACACTCGCGATCGCAGCCTTGATGCTGGCGGCGATCGGAGTTGCCGCCGGCTGGATCCCGGCGCGGCGCGCCGCCCGGATCGAGCCGGCAGAAGTCCTCAGGGAGGGATAGCCATACTGCCGAGCACGTTCCCGAAGGGGTTCACAACCCTGCCCATGCGCGATGTGAGCATAGTTAGTTTCTGTCGCGAAACTCCCCTCGAGTCCTCGCAGCGCGGCCCCCGAGAGGTCAGCAGATAATAGCCGGGGGTGTGAACCCCCGGATAGGATGTTGCATTTTGATGAGCCCCGGCAGGGGCGAAAGATCTTTGTCGGCAACTATTTCTGTCGCCCCTTCGGGGCTCCGCGCTGCTTCCCGGCCCAACCCCGGGCTTGCGCCCGGGGCTACTATCTTACCGCCCCTGCGGGGCTTTATTTAAGACCGGAGCAAGTTTCGCGACAGAAACTAGTTAGGCTGATCTCGGAGCGCGCAATCGCGTCGGTCTTCAACGAGCGCGGCGGAGGCTGGCTGTGACATTCGGATCATCGGCCAGTCGCCGCTGCGTCAACTCGCGCCTGACCGCTTCCCGCACCTGCAAGGCCGTCAGGCCCAGAACCGGGACGTTGCCGATCAGCGGCAGCCGGATGGCGCCGGTATCCGCCACGACATAGACGCGCGGCAGATCGGGCTCGCCTGCGATCTTGATAACGAGCAGGTCGCCCGCGCGGACGGTTTCGCTCGTATCGGCGATGGGCGCCGAAGAAGACAGGAGCCGCTGGTCGCGCTCGAAAGCAGTGACATCGCTGCGCCGGGCCTCAATCTCGGCGAGGGCATCGTCAATTGATCTGGCTCCCTGCTTCGCCTGCTGCTCCACAGTCCCGCGGCGCCCCGCCTGACCGCTCGTACCGATTTCGCGCAGAACCCGCTCGAGTTCTGCGATCTCCGTCTGCCGCGCGGCCTGGCGCCGCTGCAGGTCGGCCTCGATCTCCCGGAACTGGAGCTGATCTCTGACGGCGAGCAGCTTTATTTCCGTCGTTGTCGCATTAGCCTCGGCTTCTTTCACCGCCGAGGCAGTGACCAGACCGGCAGCAAAGAGCCGGTTCGTCCGTTCGAGCTTCTGGCGCGCGAGTTCGAGTTGCGCCGTGAGATCTGCGATCTTTTCTTTCTGTTCGCGGAGCTGGCCTCCCTGTCGGGCGGCGACAATCTTCCGTTCGATTCTTCTCAGCTCAACTTCGATTTCGGCCAGCGTCTGTGGACTCTCCAGGCCGACCTCCACCAGCCGCTTCACCCGCTCATACTGCTCGCGAGCGAGCTTCAGCGCGTTCTCGAGCTTCGCGATCTCGTCCTCCTTCTGGGCGCCCTCTCCGGCGCTCTGCGACACCCCGCGCGCCACGCCGATGACATCGCCTGCTACAGTACCTGAAACACCCCCCTTGATTCCCGCGCGGATCCCGCCGACGATTCCACCTACGCTGCCCTCAGGGCTTCTGCCCGCGACGCCTCCGGACACACCTCCCACGACACCACCAACTACATCACCGACAACGCCGCCCGTTACGCCGGACTGCACTCCCGCCGGGCGAGCTTCCTGGATGGCGGCTGGCGCCGATGTCAAGGCTGCCGGCACGAACACTCCGGCGAGCACCATCAGGACGAAGGCCGGCAGCCACCCGGCGCCTGCCTGATCCGCGGCTGACGTAGCCCCGAGAATCCGGCGCACGCGGCGCAGCAGCAATCCGCTGGAGGCGGCCATCACAACGCGCGGCGTCCCGATGACTGCCAGATCGGAGAGCGCCGTTACGTATACGAGGCGGTCGCAGACTTTGATCGCGACGTCGTCACAGCAGTGCTCCCGCTCGGTGCGCACGAGCTTCGAGGCCCACCACACCGCCGGATGATAGAAGAGCAGCGTCTCGACGGCCGACTGCAGCAGATTCACCAGGTAGTCGTACCGCCTCACGTGCGCGAGCTCGTGTGCCAGCAGCGCCTCAACCTGGGCCATCGATAATCCGGTCATCGCTGCGGCCGGCAGCAGCACCACGGGCTTGAGCCAGCCGATCGTTACCGGCACCGCCACCGCTGACGACTCGAAGAGCCGGACCATGCGATCGAGCGGGAGTCGGCCCGCGAGGCGACGCGCCAGCGCGCGAATCTCCGGCGCGGCAGGCTGAACAGCGCGCGTGATGAGGCGCTGTGCCACCAGCCAGCCCCCAAGCAGCCGAACCGAGAGTGCCGCAACGCCCACAAACCAGACAACGATGATGAGGGAGGATGCGAGGGTCCGAAGGTCCGAGATTGCAGGGGTCCCGGGGTCCAAGAGGGTCCGAGAGTCCGAGGCCGTGAGGGTTTGCACGTTCGAGGCAATCCGGCCGTCCGAGCGTCCGAGGACCTGAGGCTCGCGGACGATCTGCACCGCGAGAGCCGGCCCCGCTTTAAGAACCACAAACGTTACCACCGGCGCCGCGAGCATCACCGCGAGCGCCGTAATCCCGACCGCATAGCGCGGCGCCGCGGTCAGGCGCACAAAGCGCAGCAGCAGAAACGCCGTGAGACCGATCGTCGCACCCTGCCAGATGAAGTGGACGAGCGTCCACGCCAGGACCTGCGCCCACGGGGAATCGAGAGGAATGATCGTACTCATTACCCACGCTCCTTTCGGTACTCACGGATCATCCGCTGGATCTCGGCCATCTCCGCAGCCGATGCCGGATGCGCCTTGAGCGCCTGCATCACCAGCGTTGCAGCAGACCCGCCGAACGCGCGGTCGAGAAGATCCGTGACCAGTTGCCGCTGGGTCTCGTCGCGCCCGAGCCGCGCGGCATAGACGTGCGTCCGTTCCGACTCGTCGCGGGTGACCAGGCCTTTCTCGACCATGATCTGCATCAGCTTGAGCGTCGTGGTGTATCCCGTGTTGCGGGCCGCCGACAACGCTTCGTGAACCTGGCGGACCGTCGATGGCCCCCGGTCCCAGAGCACCTGCAGAATCGCCAGTTCGGCATCGGTCGGACGAAATCGAAAACGCACCATGAATTTAGTATACGAAAGTTTTCGTATATGTCAACGAAAACTTTCGTCACTGGCAGCGGGGACGCCTGCAGTCACAGCCGGACTAGCGCACTCTTTCGCTAAGGAGCCCGATATTTTCGACGCCTGCCCCTTTTGAAATGTCGATGATCCTGACCACGGCGCCGTAAGGGAGCTTGGCACTGGCGCTGATGAACATGTCTTTGTTCCGGCGCGCGCTGTAGATTTCCAGAAGTTTTGAACCCAGGGCACTGATCTCAGTCGGGACCTGGTTACTGGCTATCTGCGCGCTCTCCCCGATAGACACCACGATGACATCGGGGCGAGCAGCGATTGCCGGCTCCGGCGGCAGAGGCTGCGGGACGCTGGCATCCAGCTTCATCGGACGGACAGGCGTGACTACCATGAAAATGATAAGGAGCACGAGCAGGATATCGATGTACGGAGTAATGTTGATATCGGACTTCGGGCCTTTTCTGCTGCCTGCATCCATTCCCATACGCGGCCTCCTTCGACATAGAGCGGTGCATGCCCTGAAATGGACGGTGAAATGCGGGAGGTGGAAGCTGCAGTTTTTGCGCTTCCTGCGGCCTGGGCGTCGGGCTGCGACGAAGGCCGAGATTGAATTCACTGCCGCCTCGGCAATCTGCTTGGGATGCTCGTCCCATGGTGCTATGATCGCGCTCATGGCAACCCGGGAAACCATCGAGCTGGCACAGCTGAATACCTATTTCCTATTCCCCTTCTCGATCGACAAGATAACCGTTGTGGAAAACCACCAGGACGTGTGGGCCAAGTACACGCACTGGATCGACGGATTGGACGAGTGGATCGCCGAGCACCGGTCGGAAAAAAACTCTGGGGTTGTCGTTCACCTCGGGAAATGGCGCCGCGACCCGTATGCACGCTTCGACCTGGAATCAGCGGCATATCAGGACATGATGTTTTTCCATCCTTATGTGCGGCGGGTTTTTTTTGATATCGGCGACTCCCAGGTTATAGGGGAGCAAAAGGAGGCGCTGCTCCGTTGTTACAATATTCCGATCGATGGCGGCAGGCGGCTCTGGTTCCAGGCGGAAGACACCAAGGGCCGCCTGGCCACGGTCGAGATCACGGACCTGCGGCTGTTCCTCTTCGCCAACGGCGTCGGAATCCTGTCCATCGGAGTGGAAGCGCAGAACGTCCGCGCGTCCGATGCGCTCTGGATCAACGAAGCATTCCGCAAAGTATACCCGACCAGCGGCCGCCAGGTCCGTGAAGGGCGAATCCCGTCAAGGATGAAGCTGATCCTGGAGCAGAACGGGAACCACAGCGTACTTGCGCAGGAGGAATTCAAGAAGGGTGGGATGATCGGCTACCTGCCGCCGCTCGCGCGCACGATCACCTCCATGATCTACTTCTCGGATTATTCCAGGCAGGAGTTTGAGCCGGCCCTCGATGAGCGGATGTATGTGTACAGTTACGCCTGCGTCAATCCCGATTCGGTCCCCGAGGGATTCATGCACTCCGAGGCGTATCAGGTATTCCTCAGCCGCTTTTTATATGTCGACCTCGACGGCCCGACATACCGTTACGACGCCGATTTCACGCGCAGCCTCCTCTCTCAGCAACTGTACCGCAGATGGGCCCACCTGGGGACGTATTACGGTTTTTCGAGTTACAGCAGCATCACATCCACGGTCGGCGCATTCGAGTGCGACGGGCACACCCTGCACGAAGGGTTCCTCATTCATCGCATGTTCCGCACGCGGTATTACCTGATGCAGATCATCTCCCTTTTTTACCGCGCCACCTTGCTCGACTTCGCGGAGCGCACCGCACTCGTGTCCAAACGCATCTTCCGGGACTGGGAGGACGGGAAGCTCACCAAAGGGAATGTGCGCCTTGCCAGCGATCTTCGGGCAGAGTTTCTTCATTTTTCCAATTACTGGTATTTCGATGAACTGGCCAACAAAGACGAGGAGTTCGAGCACTTTGCGCTCCAATGCCGGGCCATGCGCATCGAGCCTGTCAAAAAGGAAGTCGAGGAGGAGATCGAAAAGCTGAACACGCTGCTGCAGAGCTATGCCGCATCCAGAAACACGGAAGCGGTGAACCGGCTCGCAATGCTGAGCCTGTTCGTCGGCGCCGGCGCAGTGCTTACGGGCTTCTTTGGTATGAATTTCGGCCGCACGTTCGGACGATTGTTTTTCGAACCCGATGCAAGCACGTTGGTTTATCATTACGCTGCCGTGGCCGTGATCACCTTCTTTGTGCTGGCAGTCATTGCTTCAGGGCTGTACCTCGTCATCAGCAATTGGAGCGATTACCGGGACGTCTTCCGGCTTCGCGGACGATTGCGTTCCAGCGAACAGGTGGAGAGCAGCCTCAAACGAGGCCCGTCGCAATGGAGCGATGAAGACGAGTAATCAGGGCTGCTGCGGATCATTGCGGGCGCCGTCTTTCGCGGTCCCGATGCAGAGCAGATGATCCTGGGTGCGGAAATACCACCTGCCATCGACCAGCGCCGGGCTTGCCAGGGTGCGTTCCCCCAGCCGGTTGACATGCAGCTGCTTGAAGTCGGGTGCCGGGCTGAGCACAAAGGTCTCCCCCTCGTCGTTGGTAAAATATATCTTCCCTCCGACGGAAACCGGGGATGCCGAAAAACCCTCGCGTTGCGCCTCGCCGAGCCGCAACTGACCCAGAGGCTCGCCGGTCTTTGCATTGTGGCTGGAGGCGACACTCACCATATCGTTGATCGTATAGAGGTAATCGCCCAGCAGCAGCGGTGACGGGACAAAGGACGAGCCTTTGGGCGTGCTCCAAACGACGTGCGTGGCGGTTACATCGCCGGACCCTCCCGGCCGTACCGCGATGGTGGGCCCCGCCCGTCCCGAACATGCATAGATCATGCCGTGACCCACAGCCGGCGTCGGTATGACCTCGACGGTGTTGCCGTTGCAGTACCAGAGCAGTTTCCCTGTCTCGGGATCATAGGCGTCAATCCGGCGGCTGCTGCTGACGATAATCTCCGTGTGATCGCCGACCTGCACGGCAATGGGCGTTCCCCATCCCGGCTGCGGATTTCGCGTCTGGCGCCAGAGCTCTTTGCCCGTTGCTTTGTCGATCGCGACGATGAATCCCGGATCGGTCGGAGTGCTGCGGTCCATCAGTCTCTGTTCCTGGAACAGGATCAGCCGGTCCTTGTAAAGCAGCGGCGAGCCTCCCGGCCCATGATAGAGATTGATGGTTCCCAGGCTGACATGCCAGACCTGCTTGCCGTTGAAATCCATCGCCACCAGCCCCGCGTTGCCGAAGTAGGCATATACCCTCTGGCCGTCCGTCGAGACCGAGGCCGAGGCATAGCTGTTCTTCTGGTAGAGCTTTTCCGCAGGAGCCGCAGGGACGGCGGTCTGCCAGAGCAGTTTGCCGTCGGAGCGCCGGAAGCAGAGAACGGATCGGTTCGAGCCGTCCTCGGCGCCGGCGGTCGTGAGGAAGATGCGGTCACCCCAGACAATGGCCGATGAATGACCCCTGCCCGGCACCTTGACTTTCCAGAGGACGTTTTCGGTAGCAGACCAGCTGTCGGGATATCCGCTGCCTTCGACCAACCCTTGCCCGGAGGGACCGCGCCAGCGCGGCCAATACTTCATGGCCTCTCCCCCCGGCACGACCATTGTCACAGGAGGCTCGGACATTGCGTGGCCGGCCCCCCCGGTGCCGTTTGCCGCGCCGGGCCGGATCGGCGCCCACATGAATCCCATAATCCACATCAGGACGAGGCCCGACATTGTCCGGAAGCATTTATGCCGGAACGAATGCACGGCCGAGTCCCACGGTGCTGTTGAGGCATCTTCCTTAACTCGCGGGCCCACCGGATCACGATGAAACATCTTTACATCCATGCTTTTCCTCTTTCCGAATTTCTTTGCGCAGTATGTTGCAGAATCGGCCCTTGCTCACATAATGATCCGATAACAGCCGCCCGTTCCACACCAGAGCGAAAACGCCATAATACGAAGGAGCGTTCTGCGCTTCGCGAGCGCTGTTGAGCACCGTGACTTTCACTTCCAGGCCGTGCTCGGCCGCCATGATCGACAGGTCGTTCACCGACTTCGGCAGCATGGGGCATTGGGGACTATATACGATGTGCAGTCCCTGGAATTTTGCCAGGTTGCCGCTGATGTCGCGAAAACGCGGCGCCGGCCCCTTTTTCAGCCGGTGAATGAGCAGCTGGAACCGGTCGGTTTCCGCTATTTCTTCGAACCCGTCCCTGAGAAACACATCTTTCCCCGCCATCCAGGCGCCATCACTCGCGAGAGTGGCAACGCCCTGGGCGCCCGCCTGGCGCGCCTCCTCAATACAGGCCCGGATCAATCGGCTTCCCAGCCCGCCTACCTTCTGACCTGCGGGATACACCCAGAGGCAGTGGATAAACAGCCAACCTTTGGCATCCACCGGCCGCCAGGCATATTCTCCCGGCACGTACTCGAGGAAGGCAAGCGGTTTGCCCTTTTCATCACGACACAGGAGGAAGCGCAGGCCCTCCGCAAAACGCTGCTTCAGCCATGCCACTCTGGGCTGATAGCCTTGATGCTTCGGATCCGTAAGGCAGCCGATGCCGCAGACTGAGAGGTTTCCGGCGTCGACCTTTTCCAACCTCATCTCATGCATTCGCTGGCGCTTCACAAGTTCACTCCAAAATTCGTCTGCGGGCCCGGAATTGCACCCGGATGTCGTCATTGCGCGTATTTACCGCACAGACGACTGGACGGCATGGGTCATCAGCCCGCCTCGAGGTCGAACTCCGCGATGTCAAACCAGTAGCCCAGGCCGTTCACAGCATTGATTTCGGCCTGGACGATTGCCAGGTGTCCTTCCTCGATTCGACAAAACGGGCGAACATCTGCTGTCCGGCGCCATCGAGTTTGCCGACCATTTCCTTATAGAAATTGCTGGTCTGGATCTCCACCCCCAGTGCTCGATGAAGCACATCAAGCTCGCCCTCGCCCCTGGCCAAGGGCTTGCCGGTCGCCTGTTTACGCAGCTTCTTCAGTCCGGCATCAATAGCGGCCTTGGTTGGAATGGAGGTGCGCAGTTTCTTTTCCGAGATCTTCCCGGTTTTCCGCCATTCGTCGAGACGTTCCCGCAAATATTCGATGTGCCCCATCTCTTCGTCACAGAGAACTTTGAAAACGCGCCTTGCCACCTCGTCGGTGACTTCCTCCATGGCATTTTGATAGGTCCTGTGAACTCCCCCCTCGAAATCCAGTGCTGCCTGGATGGCTTCATCCAGATTCATATTTTCCCTCCTCCGTTGGTAACCCTGCAGCCTCGGAGTATATCGCGGCCCGCCGAATAAGGGGAGTATTTCATTGCCCGCACAGAAATCAGAACCGGTAGAGGTAGGAGACTTTGAAGAAGAGACCGCGCTGGGTGTTCAGGTAGTTGCCTGATCCCGAATGCCACTGCTCCCCGTCCCAGGAGCGTTGCTCGAAGAGCGACCCATACCCGGCGTACGCCACGGTCCCCGGGACCAGTTCGTACGATCCGAGAAAGTCGGTGAGGACCCGGCGCCTCGAACTGTCGAACTGGGCGATGGCGCGCACCGCAAAGCGCTTGCTGATCTGGTAGTTGGTGCGGGAATTGAGAATATTGACGCTATAAACCCGCGGGCCTCCTGCCAGGCGGTCGAACACATCCCGGGCCACGCTGATCCTCTGGTTCAGCCTGGAATCGGGCTGCAATGTGAGGCTCACAGAAAAGTACTTTTCGTTTCCGGGGAAGGGGTTCTCCGGATCGTAGTAAATCGAATGGGATATGTTCAGGTTGGACTGGATGTTGAGCCAGCCGTACAACTGTGCTCCACCCATCATTTCCACGGCGCGGACATCAAACATCCTCCCGACCCAGGGCTCCTGGCCGGTCACCAGATTCAGGCCGAACGATCCCTGGCGCGTGAAACTAAACCGCAGGCCGCCGACATAGATCTGATCGTTGCCTCCCTGAATGCGGTCCCGGTAACCGCG
>CAYGWQ010000122.1:0-14144 GCA_964353465.1 uncultured Acidobacteriota bacterium
AATGCTGGGGGAATGCTCTGCACCCAAAATCGGGTGCAGACCAACTATAAGGGGCAGAAAGATAGTAGCCGGGGGCGCGAGCCCCCGGATGGGATGTTGCATTGAAGGAGCCCTGGCAGGGGCGAAAGAGCTTTGTCCCCGACCTTTTTCTGTCGCCCTTCCAGGGCTCCGCGCTGATTTCCGACCTAACCCCGGGCTTGCGCCCGGGGCTATTCTCTTGCCGCCCCTACGGGGCTAGGCTAGAGGGCGAAGCGCATTTCACGACAGAAACTGACCGGGGCGAGTTTGTAAGCTGCAGAATCCTTGGACGACAGCATTGAAACTCATAAAAAAGCAAGATCAGACGGCAATCCAGCTCAAGAAACTCTCCTTCACCGAGGGACCGGAGACGCTCCTCCCCACGCAGGCAGTCCCGTCCTGGATGGAACAGGTTGCCCCCCCGAAACGGCCCGGCGGACAAGCGCCATCGCTGGATCCGGCACACATCGAGAAAGCGGCGTATGAGAATGGCTTCCGCCAGGGTGAGAAGGCAGGATTGGAGATTGCCGAGAAAAAGGCCGAGGTCCTGATGAGGCGCTATGCCGAAGCCATTGAAGAAATCGGCAAGCTCAAACCCGCCCTGTACAAGCAAGCCGAACGCGAGGTCGTGAAGCTGGCGGTTGAGGTGGCGAAGAAGATCGTTCATCGGGAAGTGCAAATCGATCAGGAAATCGTTCAGACGCTGATCCAAGTGGCCCTCAACCATGTCGCCGTCAGGACGGCCGTCACCGTCCATCTGCATCCCACAGACTACAATTTCGTGCTTGATCAGCGTACGGCTTCGAATCGCGGCGGCGAGAATAACCGCGAAATCGTGCTGCTTGCCGACAAATCGATCGAACGGGGCGGGTGTCTGATCGAGACCGAATGCGGCGACATCGACGCGCGCATCGAAGAAGAATTCCGCGAAGTCGAACGCGCCTTTTTCCCTATTAAGGAATAATCCGGCGTGAACAACCCATCCATTAACCTGGCCCCGTATTTCCAGAAGCTTCGCTCCCTGAGTCCGATCAAGACCGTTGGCTCCGTGAAACGGGCTGTCGGGCTCGTCGTCGAGTCCCAGGGGCCGCCGGTATCGGTGGGAGAGTTGTGCGAGATCGCCGGGCAGGAGCGCTCTGACGCAATCCCGGCCGAGGTCATCGGGTTCCGAGACAACTATGTGCTCTCCATGCCCCTGTTCAAAGTCCATGGCGTCAAGCTTGGCGACAAGGTTGTCTGCAGGAAAAAACAGGCGAGTGTCGCCGTCTCTCCGGCGCTGCTCGGACGAATCGTGGATGGCATGGGGGAGCCGATCGATAACCTGGGTCCGATCATGGCGGAACAGGAATACCCCTTGCAGCCGAAAGGCACGAATCCGCTCGAACGCCGGAATATTGAAGACATCCTCGGCACCGGCGTACGCGCCATCGATGGGCTGCTCACCTGTGGGAAGGGGCAGCGCATAGGCATATTCGGAGGAAGCGGCATCGGCAAAAGTACGCTGCTGGGAATGATGGCTCGGTATACGTCGGCCGACGTAAACGTCATCGGTCTGGTCGGCGAACGCGGCAGAGAGGTCCGCGGATTCATCGAGAAGGATCTGGGTGCAGAGGGCCTGAAGCGTTCCGTTGTGGTCGTCTCCACCTCGGATCAGCCCCCGCTTCTTCGAATCCGCGCCGCCATCATGGCCACGACTCTCGCTGAGTATTTCCGAGATCAGGGCAAGAGCGTTCTGCTGATGATGGACTCGATTACCCGTTTCGCCATGGCCCAGCGTGAGGTTGGATTGGCTGCAGGCGAGCCCCCATCCTCCAAAGGATATACCCCCTCAGTGTTCGCCTTACTGCCGCGGCTCGTCGAACGCGCCGGGAATTTCATTGCCGGCGGGAGCATCACGGGTTTCTATACTGTCCTGGTCGAGGGCGATGACATGAACGACCCGGTGGCAGACGCCGTGCGCTCACTGCTCGATGGCCATATCGTGCTGTCGCGCGAACTCGCCTGGCGTAATCACTATCCCTGCATCGATGTGCTCGCCAGCGTTAGCCGGTTGATGGCCGACCTGGTGCCGGCAGCCTACGCCGAAAAAGCCGGAAAGATTCGCGATCTGATCTCCACCTATCAGAAGGCCGAGGACATGATCAACATTGGCGCTTACGTCAAAGGAAGCAACCCCAAGATTGACCTGGCCCTTAGGAAGATTGACGGCATCCATGCCGTCCTCAAGCAGCGCTACGACGAACGTGTGAGCGCTGAGAGCGCCATGTCGAGGGTGATCGAGATCACTCAGGACTGCTGACATGAAGAAATTCTCGTTCCGACTTGAAACGCTGCTGCAGCACCGGCACCACCTCGAAGAAAAGGAACGCACCAAATTTTCCGCCATCCGCAATGAGCTGCTGGTGGAAGTGGACCATATCCAGGCGTTGCGCACTATGCAGGCCCAGGCTATGGCGGAACTTGCGCAGAAGAAGTCGGGCGACTGCGATGCTCAGGAAATCACCTGGCATTACCGGTTCCTGGACCGGATCGCCCTGGAACTGGAACGCTCAGCCAGGCGCATTGCGGAGCTGGAAGGCAAGCTGGAGATTCAGAAGCAGGTCATGATTGAGGCGATGCGCAATAAAAAAATGATCGAAAACCTCAGGAGCAAAAGGGAGAAGGAATTTCTGACCGCTCTCGAACGGACCGAGCAGAAATCCGTGGATGAAATCGTGGTGATTCGCTACGCGCATAAACAGTAATGTCTGCCCGTACGCATGGAGAAGAGAAATGAGAATCGAAGTGCTCCCGAGCAACATTACGCCCTTGCCGGACCGGAAGATTCCCAATGCCGAGGAGGGGCAGGAGGATCAGAGTGGCAGCACATTTCTCGAAGTCATCGCGCAGATGACTGCCGCAGCCGGACAGTCTGAAGAAACGTCACCGGAAAATGCATCCTCTCCAGGCAAGGGGAGGCTTGATGAGGGTTCATACGAGAATTCGACGGTCGCGGCTCTGCCGGCCGCCCCGGTGAGTTCCGAAATACAACCTTTCTTCAGCGATCCGGACGCTCCGGCGGCTCCCGAGGTCCTGTCCTTTTCCAAGGTGCAAGACCAGCATGTGCCAAACCATCTTGCAAGAGTGCAGGCGGCGGATTCGACAGCGAATGTGACCGGCGAGGCTACTTCAGACAGCACTCCCTTTTCAGCAGGCAACCTCACCTCCGGCTTGTCCGGAACTGCAGCCATCCCGGTCATTTCCTGGCCGGCCTTTCTCGCTCCGCTCCCTCCCCTGGACAGTGACGCCACAGCACCCCGAGATCCTGCTATGTTCTCAACCGCTGTTGCCCCCGAAATCCAGGGGGCTGGCGTCCCGTCAGAATCAGCCAGAGAATGCGCAATGGCCGCGCCCAAGGACAATCCGTTGAATGCCTCCCCCGCTGCTTTGCCGGGACAGGCTTCGATATTGGCGCCGAAAGCCGTGGCCTTGGCATCCCCTGTGCCGAGGGGGCGTGCCCTGCAATTGAACCTCTTTGATCTGCCCGCAACTTCCGCCCCGGAACAGGCCGGCACATCGGGTCAGGTAGAATTCACCGCTACAGCCGCTGTGCCGGCGCAATCCTTGCTGTCTGGCGATGCCGTCCCGGACTTGCAGGCGGACAGCGCTGCCGTGAGCAGCACTCCATCGTCGATGGCGTCCCTGAATCCAGCGGATGCTGCGCCCTCTGGCGATGCACCCGCGCTACCTGCATCTGCTGCTCCCGAAGTCCTTCCCTTGAGCCGCCCGCCAGCCGGTGCTGCCGCAGGATTAGGTGTGGGCACTCGCCAGCCTGAAGCGCCGGAAGGATTCCGCAACGCCGAGTCGCAGGCCGGAGCCGTCGAGGAAATCCGCACCGGCCGCCCGCAAGTCGCAGCTCCTGAAGCTTTCCGCATGAGCACTCCGCAGGTTGCTGCGCCGGAGGGATTCCGCATAAGCACTCCGCAGGTAGCTGTGCCGGAGGGGTTCCGCATGAGCACTCCGCAGGTAGCTGTGCGGGAGGGGTTCCGCATGAGCACTCCGCATGCAGCAGCGCCGGAGGGGTTCCGCATGAGCACTCCGCAGCTTTCTACGCCGGAAGCGATCCGTATGAACACTCCGCAGACTGTTCCCCCTGAAGGATCCCAAATCGGTACGGCCCAGGCTGTTTTCGTGGAGGGGACCCGTGCCGGCTACCCGCAGGCTGCAGGTACCGAAGCATTCCTCGTGAGCATCCCGCCGGCTGCTGTACCTGAGGAACTCCGCACCCATGGCCGGCAGATTGCTGTCCCTGAGAGCCCCGGATCAGAATGCTCGCAAGATGCCACACAGGGAGGGGGGCGATTGGGCGCGCCGGACATAGCGGCCCCCGAGAGGCTTCGTTTGGGACATCCGCTGGAGATTGCTCCTGAGCAATCCCATAGGAGCAGCCTGACGGTTGTGGTCCCCGAAAAATCTCGAATGAGCAGTTCGCATGCTGCAGGCCAGAGTAGGGAAACGCTCGCCGATCCTGTCCTGGGAAAAGCGACCCTGCCATTCCTCCGGGAGTCCGATATTTCCGTCGAGGTTATTCCTGGCAGTGCTCCATCGCCGAGAGAACCGGAGGTGGTGCATCCTCGCATTCTGCCCGCTAATCCCATGATTGCAGTTTCTGAAAACACGGATAGGAATCAGCGGCCGATTCAGGCAATGCAGCTGCAGGTGCCGTCGGATCCGGTTACTCCGGCAGCCGTTGAGCCGGTCCAGCCGACATCCGGCGAACCTGCGGAGGACGTTCATCCGGGAGCCGGCGAGCAGCGACCTTGGCACACGCGGCTGGTCCTTGACCTGTCCGCGCATGTTGCTGAAGTCATTCCGGACCTCACAGCGGCACAGATTCTGCAGCAGGGAGGCAGGAGACCGGAACCGCCGGTGCAGTCCACTCGGCCTGCCTCTGTCTTTCCCTTCTCCGAGGCTCCGGGCAATGCCGAGGGCCGGGCCGAATTACCGACAAATGTATCTGATCTTGATCTCGCAGCTCCGGAGCCCAACTTGACCGGCAGGCGTTCTGATAATGAAGCAGAGGTTCAGGCAGGGGCTAAGCCTCAGCCTCTGAGGAGGCGGGGCCAGGAGCCGGCGCAGGTTGATGTCCCGGCGCGAGAGCCCGGCCGTCCGGACTCCGCGCACCGCATGGCGCCGATTGTTGTGCCCGGGGCCAACCTTCGGGGTGATTCTTCCGGGGAGGGCAATCTGCTTGTCAGCCTGAACCGGATGCTCACGGAGGCGCAACGAGCCGCAGTTGAAACAAGCAGGGACAAGACGGTTGTGCGCCCCCCCTTGCCGGCGAACGATGCCGAAGCCGCTCCTGCGGAAGCGCCGGAAGTTCTGCATGGATTTGCCCCGGATGCGCTTGTGCGGGCGAACGCCTCCATGGCTGAGATTCACGCAGCGCTGCGTCCTGTTCAGCACAGTGCGTCCATGACCTCCATTCCAGGGGCCACCGGAGCGCAACTGCCTGTGTACACCGCCCCGGCAGAGATCAAGGCGCTCGCTGCCCTTCTGGCGCCGAAATCCCCCGCACCCTCCCAAGAGCCTGATTTCCTCGCGCAACTTGCCGCACGCATGCAGGTCCAGCTGCGTGATGGCGAGAGCATGATGCGGATTCAACTGAAGCCAAGCACACTCGGGCGCATAGAGATCAAGGCCGAGACCACGGTGAGTGGCGTAGCGGCGACCATTCTCACGGAATCCCCGAGCGTGAAAAACTACCTCGAGCACAATCTGCACATCCTTCAGCAGAGCTTTCAGGATCAAGGCCTTAAAATCGACCGCATTCAGGTCGTAGTCCAAGAAGGATTTTGGCCGCATCACTCCTCCTCGGGAAACCAGGAGTCGCACTCCGGCACCGGACAGCAGGAAAAGGCTGATCCGACCGTCCGGCAGAGTGAACGGGTTGAGCGGACAGTTGAGGAGCTCGCTCTGGATGCGCACACCCTGGCCTTAATGAGTCCGCACCGCACTTTCCACACGGTTGCATAATTTTCCCACTCGGCAAATCTTGCTCGGTTGGCGCTTCATCCCGCGTAACGGCGGCGAGGAGCCCTTTATTCGTTAATCTCTAGAAAACAATAAGCATAGCGATGCGGAACACGCACGGGGTAAATCCATTACGAATTGGTACGCTGCGTGCAGAAGAAAAGTGCGCGTGCAGCACCAAAACCGGCACAGCCGGCAAAAGCCGCGCGCTATTAACAACCGCCCCTCCCCGTGAGGATGAGGAGAAACAGATGAGAGTGGATTCCCAAATCTACAGATTAAACATGTCCCGGTCCCAGTATGACGACCTGCGGATGCAGGGATCGTCTCGAGGTAGCGCGAGGCTGACTGCGCGATTCCAGGAGGCTCTGAAGCTGGATGACACCGGGGAGTTGCCCGCCACCAACCTTTCCGCCGACGATACAATCCGGGCCCGGAGTGACGCTTTGCTCACCCTCGCGGCGAG
The DNA here is from genome assembly GCA_964353465.1 of uncultured Acidobacteriota bacterium. GTDB lineage: Bacteria > Acidobacteriota > UBA6911 > UBA6911 > UBA6911 > JAFNAG01. The sequence continues at coordinate 6,497 of CAYGWQ010000122.1, forward strand.
TGCCGGAAAGACCGAACCGTCGGTCAGGCGATGGACGCGTTCCGTGGCTCCTGCGGCCGGGGGCGAAGGGAGCGGTACTCAGCGGGTGGCGCGGAACTATGACAAAACAAGCAGGCCGGTCGCCAGGATGGATGGCACCTCCAGCGAGGCGCTTCCGGCTGCGAGCGCGACCAGCAGCCGGGAGAGCGCTGAGGCCGCGCAGATCGAGCGCAACTCTGCTGGCTTGAGTGTTCCGGTCACCAGGTTGAATGCGGATCCTGCCACACCTGCGCCGGTCCCCAACACGGTTGAGAAAGTGCTGATCCATACTCCCTTCGGGACCTTTGATCCCAATAGCCGGGTCAACCGTCTGGTCACCGATGTGATCGCGGACTCTCCAATGGAGGTGTATTTCGTGACGCACGCGCCCGGTGAATGGATGCGCGATGCGGGAGCACGCGCGGAATTTGTGAAGATCTATGGCGCCGACGCTCTTGTGACCGTTGACCGCCATGGGACGGTGCCACGCAACATGGATCCTGTGTGGGTGACCAAATCTGCGAATACTGACACCTCGGGGAGGGCATGATGGTAACGAGCATCGCGAACAGTGTCAGCCTGCCGGCCGCACTCTCGGCGTCCGCAACCGACACATCTCAAGAAACGGCTACCGGCTCCGCGCAGACACTGGGAAAGGATGATTTCCTCCAGCTCATGATCGCACAATTGAAGAATCAGGACCCGATGGATCCGGTTAAGAACGAAGCTTATATCGCGCAGTTGGCTACCTTCAGCTCGTTGGAGCAGTTGATTGCCATCAAGGAAGGCATCAACCTGCTTGCGGGAATTGAAACGGACGCGGGTACGGCCGCATAAACTTCAAACCACTCTTTTGGATAGATAAGGGACTAGCATGCTTACATCTTTTTATACTGCACTGAGCGGCATTGGCGCCAATTCTCAAGCCATCAACGTCATTGGCAACAATCTGGCAAACATCAACACCACCGCCTATAAAGGGTCCAGGACCAACTTCGCTGAGTTACTGGGCGGGATTTCCTACGCCTCGAACGGAAACCCGATTCAAACCGGGTTGGGTGCAATCAGCTCCGGGGTTACACCGTTGTTCACGCAGGGTTCCATCCAGACGACGGGGCGATCGACCGACGTGGCGATGAGCGGCAACGGATTCTTCGTAGTCAGCACAGGCACCAACTATGCCTACACCCGGGCGGGGAACTTCAGCTTCAGCGGCACGGGAGAACTGATCAACGCCGACGGCTTCTCTGTGGTGGGCTATATGGGGGCGGGCGGAATTATCAGCGCGAATACGCCCCTGACGCCGATCACGATCCAGGGAAGCCGCAACCTCCCTCCCAGGGCCACTACGGCGCTCGGCATTACCGCCAACCTGGACAATCAAGCGGCGACGGACTCGACCTTTTCCACCGCAGTACAGGTCTTCGATTCGCTGGGACTTGCCCACACCGTCACATACACATTCACGAAAACCAGTCCGACAAGCTGGAGTTGGGATGCAACCATCCCAGCCACCGATGTAGGAGAAGCAGCTACCAATCCGCCCAAGTCCATCGGAGCCGGAAGCCTCACGTTCAGCAGCCTCGGCGTGCTGACCAGTCCCACCGAGAACGCTTCCCTTGCGATTGCCGGACTTTCCAACGGCGCCGCCGACATGGACATCACTTTCGAGATCTATAGCCCCGGCGGAACCCCGCGGTTCACTGGCAATGCGAGTGCGTCGGCCGTTTCCTCCGTAGTGCAGGACGGATATGCCTCCAGCACACTCCGGGATGTCGCCATCGACGGAAATGGCGTCATCCGCGGCATATTCGATAACGGCCAGGTGAATCCTCTCGCGCAGCTCGCGATTGCCAATTTCGACAATCCCGAAGGACTCCTGAAGTTCACCGGATCCTGCTTTGTCAAGGCAGTCTCCTCGGGTGAACCCTCCGTAGGGGTCGCGCGCACCGGCGGGCGTGGTACCGTGAACGGCAATTCCCTCGAACTGTCGAATGTCGATATTGCCGAGCAGTTTACCAGCCTGATCATCGCCCAGCGCGGCTATCAGGCAAACTCGCGCGTGATCAGCACAACGGACGAGCTCTATCAAGAAGCCATCAACCTGAAACGCTAACAGTAATGTTCGTCGGAGTGCGTAGCAGGAATCTGCCGGAGCAGCGCGAGCGCTGCTCCGGCCCCTGGTAGCAGGCTATGGCCCTGAATCCTTTGCCGTGCGGCAGCAATAGCGAATTTCTCAACCTCCTCCAGGGCGGGCGCAGGGAAAAGCGCACCACCGATCTGTATCAGCGCCTGCTCGCGATCCACGAGCTCGCAGCCGCCATGAGCGCAGCGCGGGATCTCGACCACCTGCTCCTGTGCCTGGCCCGCGCGTATGGTCAATGGATGCCCGCTGAATCAGTCTGCCTCTGCTTGATCGACGGCAACCACTACACCCGCAATCATGTTTCGGGGTGTGCCGTTTCTCCGGGCGAAGGCGCCTACCCGCTGCATCACGGGCTGATCGGCAGGAGCCTCGAGACCGGTGCTCCTCTTCTTATCGCCGACAAGCTGGACACTACAAACCCGGTTTCCACGCTGGATGAAATGACCTTCGAGTACCTGGCTCGCTCTCTCATGGTCCTGCCGCTGCAAGCGGAAGACCGCGTTCTGGGGTGCCTGGAATTTGCCTCCAGCCAGCCGGATCAATTCACGCCCCTCGACTATCACCTTGAGCTGCTTGTGGCTGCCCATCTGTCCTCTGCGCTGCAGAACATGCTGGCAAAGCATCAGCTGGCGGAGGCCAATGAACGGTTGCGCGCGAAAGAGAGAGAACTGACGGAGCTGAACCTGCGGCTCCAGGAACTGGCGCTGACCGATGATCTTACCGGATTGCACAACAAGCGGCGCCTGCTGATGCAACTGGACTTTGAGATCGCGCGCGCCCGTCGCTATGGCGGGGACTTGAGCTGCCTGATGATTGACATCAATGGTTTCAAGCAAGTCAACGACCTGCATGGGCACCTTGCCGGCGATGCGGTTCTCAGCCAGATGGGATCCCTCCTGCGCCGCTACTGTCGCAGCACTGATTTTGTTGCCCGATATGGGGGGGACGAATTCATGGTGATTCTTCCCCATACTAACTCCCTGGGCGCGCTGCACGCGGCAGAAAAGCTGCGCGTCAAGACCAAAGAGCAGATCTTTGAATTCCAGGCGGAACTCCGGCTCTGCCTCACCATCAGCATAGGCATTTTCACATGCCTCGATCCGGCAGGCCTTGATGCGCAGGGAATTATCGCCCTCGCTGACAGCGCGCTCTATGATGCCAAGCGCGCCGGCGGCGACAGGGTGTGCGCCGCCAATGCCATGGGCTGGTCGGACGAAAGGGTCAAGAATTTGTCAACCGGATGAGCCCGGCTTGACACCTGCGGTTTTCAGAGACTGAACGATTGCCGCAGGCCGGATCGGCCACGCGCAGGCTCCCGCCCCCCATTTGCCGCAAGGCCGTTGCGCAGTTGCAGTTAGTCTGTTTTCTCACTCCATCTGGATTATTCTCTTCACCCGCCGACAATAGCACACTCCTTTGGCATGTCCCTTGCATTAGCGCTCCTGGGATTCATGCATTCTTTGCCGATGGGAGAATGTGAACATGGCCGAACCGGAAGAAGCAGCAGTTCCTGAAACCAAGAAAAAAAGCAAGATGGCGTTGTGGCTCATCCTCAGCGCAGCGATAGTGCTCCTGGGTGGCGGGGGATTCCTGGCGCGAAGGTACTTTTTAGGTTCGTCTCCTGGTGCCACGGGAGGCAACGCCGCCGAGGGGGCAGCGGCCGTGGTACACGAAGTGAAGTCCGTGATGAACCTGGAAGCATTTCTGGTCAACCTGGCCGACATGGAATCCACTCGATTTCTCAAAGTCACGTTCCGCCTGGGGCTCGATGACGCCAACTCGGGAGAGGAATATACGAACGACCCGGTGATTCTTGCTGCTACCCGGGACAAGATTATTTCGTTGCTCAGCACCAAGACCGCTGAGGAAATTCTCACTCCTGAGGGGAAAGAGCGGCTTCGCAAGGAAATCCGCGAACAGGTGAACGCAATCCTCCCGGAGGGTAAAATCGTGGAAGTCTTCATCATGGACTTCGTGGTGCAACTATAAGGAGGGATTCCTCGATGGGGGAAGGCCCTGTTCGGACGGAAGCTCGCAGCACCGCAGAGATCCTGGAAGAGTTCTCCGGGTATCTTGAGGTTCCCATGAGCATCACGCTTGAGCTCGGGCGCCGCAGCATGAAGGTGCGCGAGATTCTGCAGCTCAAGCCGGAATCGATTGTTGATGTACCCAAATCGGCCGGTGAAAACATCGATATCTATATTAATGGAAGGCTTGTGGCGTTCGGCGAAATTCTTGAATTGGAGGGCAAGGCCGGAGTCCGGCTCACAGATTTTGTTGTGCAAAACTAAGAGGAGCTCAATCATGCAGGTTTTTGTTGTGGCAGATCAGTGCAAGCGATTCTTCCTAATATTGGGAATGGTGATGGTCCTGGGCAGCGCCGTTCTGGCACAGACCGGCCAGATCCCGTCCGATCCGCCGGCCGCGACCGGATCGGTCGCCTCCCCCCCCGCAGTGCCCGCGACGGTGCAGACTGCGGCGGCAGGCGCTTCGGCGACAATGGCGGAGACATCTCTGCCCGCGCCGCCGGCAGGGTGGGCGGAACTTGTATTTCCCATGATCAAGACCGTCGGCGGATTTGGGCTGGTTCTGAGCCTGATCCTGATCGGCTTTATGTTGTTCCGCAAGTTCGCCCCGCAATATATGGGAAAGCGCACCCAAGAGCGCTTTCTCCGGCTCATTGAGACCCTACCCATGGGAGAGAAGCGGAGCATCGTCCTGGTGCAGGCCGGCGCGCGGAAATTGCTTTTAGCCAGCACTGCCGGTCAGATCACCCTGCTGACCTCTCTTGCAGACGGCACCGGCCCGGCATCCCTGAATGGCGTGGACGCGGCGGAGAATGAATCGCCGGCGGCCTCTCTGGGGAATTTCAGAAATCTGTACGAAATGGAGAAGAAGGTATCCCCCGTGCGACCGGCTGTCAGACCGACCCTTCCGCCCGATATTCGCGGCAAGATGCAGGAACTGCGCAAAGCGCTGGAAGGATAGTCCCTTCGTGAAGCGATTGAGCATGAAGATATCAGTGGCAGTTCCCCTGTTGTGGATCCTGCTCTGGCTGCCGGCCACGGCTCAGGCCGCTCCGGCGGCCCAGGACAAGGGTTTCTCGGGGATCGAACTGCGCATCGGGGGCGGCTCGAATGGCAACGGCCTAACGGTCCCTCTGCAGATTCTGGCGCTCCTTACCATTTTGACACTGGTTCCCGCAATTCTGGTTTCCGTCACTTCTTTCACACGCATCGTCATTGTCACCCACTTCCTGCGTCAGGCACTGGGAACCCAGACCATGCCCCCCAACCAGATCATCATCGGGTTGTCGCTGTTTTTAACCTTTTTCATAATGCAGCCGGTCGGTGACCGGATCAATCGGGAGGCTCTCCAGCCGATGATCAAGGGCCAGTTGAACGAGATGCAGGCTCTTGACAAGGCAAGCGTTCCTCTCCGTGAGTTCATGTTGCGCTACACGCGAGAAAAAGACCTCGCGCTTTTCCTGAATATCGCCAAGGAGCCCAGGCCGAAGAGCAGTCAGGATCTCCCCATGCGCATAGTGATTCCCAGCTTCATGATCTCGGAGCTCAAGACGGCATTTCAGATCGGTTTTGTGCTCTTTATCCCTTTTCTGGTCATAGACATGGTTGTTGCCTCGGTTCTGCTTTCCATGGGCATGATGCAATTGCCTCCGGCAATGATTTCGACACCTTTCAAGATTCTGCTCTTCGTCATGGTGGATGGGTGGAACCTCGTCATCGGGTCCCTGGTGAAGAGCTTTTATTAACCGGAAAGATGCCTGCCGCAGCCCCGATGAAACATGCGGTTGGAGCACGACACTATGAATCAGGAACTAGTCATGAAGCTGGCCAAGGACGCACTTCAGATCACGCTGATGATCAGCGGGCCATTGTTGCTGGTGTCTCTGGTCGTCGGAATCGTGGTGAGCATCTTCCAGGTGGTTACCTCCATCCAGGATATGACCCTCTCCCTCGTTCCCAGAATGCTGGCCGTGTTTCTGGTCTTCCTCCTGATGCTTCCCTGGGTCCTGCATCTCCTGACCGGCTTTTCCGCACAGCTGTTCGGCCATCTGGAGCGATTTGCCCTGTAACCGCCGTGCCGGCGATGGAGGGATACGTGCAGTTGACAGGCCCAGTACCTGTGAATCTTCCGGCCTCCGCCCCCATTCTCAACACTCATCCCTCATTACTCAGTACTCATCACTCCATCGCGATGAGGGATAACTGATGTCATCCATTTCCATACCGAGCATGCAGGTGATGAGCTTTGCAGTTGTGCTGTTTCGGGTTGCGGGGATCATGGTCTTTTCTCCCTTTTACAGCAGCGGCGCTTTCCCGGCACAGATCAAGGTCATCCTGCCGCTGATCGTTGCCTTGACGCTTGCGCCCATGGTGCCTCCATCCCAGCTCCCCGCCGAATTTGGCCTGGCGCAGATTGTCACTTCGGCGCTCGGGGAAGTGCTGATCGGAATAGTGTTGGGTTTGACCGCATCCTTCGTTTTTGGCGGGCTGCAACTCGCAGGCCAAATCATCGGATTCCAGCTCGGGTTTTCGATCATCAATGTCATCGACCCCCAGAGCGCCGTCGAGTCATCTGTCATCTCCATCCTGCACAACTTTATAGGGCTTGCCCTGTTTCTGCTCTTGAACGGACACCACTGGTTTTTCCTGGCCGTCAGCGAAAGTCTGTCCTACTTGCCTGTGGGCGGAGTTCACCTGCGAGGTCCTCTGGTAGAGGAGGTCTTGCGGCTCAGCGCGCAGATTTTCGTCTCCGGCCTGCGCATTGCGGGGCCTGTGATAGCCGTCACAGCAATCGCCGATGTCGTCATCGGAATGATCGGGCGCGCCGCGCCTCAGATCAACATTCTCATCGTCGGCATGCCGGTCAAGACGTTGGTCGGCCTGGCCAGCCTGAGCATTGCCTTTTATTTTCTCCCCGCCTTCCTGGGCCAATCATTTCTCGAACTGTCTAGCAACCTGATGGGCGTCGTGCGCAGCATGCGGTAGCGGTCACTCATGGCACAAAACGATAATCGGACTGAGAAACCCACAGCGCGGCGGCTGCAAAAGGCGCGGGAAAAGGGGCAGGTGGCGCGAAGCAAAGAGGTGCCGGCTGCGGCAGTCTTGCTGGGAGGACTCCTCTTCCTTTCGTATTTCGGCAGCCGCATGCTCCGGGATCTGCTGGGGCAATTGAGCGACTTCCTGCGCATCCGCCCTCCCCAGGACTTTTCGATCACTTTTATTTCGTCACTTGCATTCGCTGCCACGACGAAGGTAGTCCTGCTGATCATGCCCCTGATGCTGGCTATTTGCTTCGTCGGGATTGCCAGCAATATCATGCAGAGCGGCCTGATCTTCTCCTGGCATCAGCTGGGATTTCGCTTTGAGAAGCTGAAACCATCCAACGGATTCTCGCGGCTTTTCTCCAAGAACGGCGCCGTGGAGCTGTTGAAGAGCCTGGCGCTGGTGCTGGTGATTT
>CAYGWQ010000123.1:0-14129 GCA_964353465.1 uncultured Acidobacteriota bacterium
ATAAGTCCTCATATTGTATTCACTTGTGGGCCGTTCCAAAAGAGCCGCACCCAAACGATATTGCGCCTGTTTTGTGGCGTCGGCGTAGTGGTCTTTCTGCTCTCGGACACCCGATGGTGTGCCCGCGATCTTGATGTCGGGCTCCGGAGACCATGAAAATGCTGTGCGCGGATACACAGATGAATGTTGTTGTGTATCCGCGTGCATCCGGACTCTCGGCACTGCGGCCGATCACTTGACCGCAATCTCGAAAACCGTGGCGCTGGCGGGCGAGATCGCCAGCGAGTCCTTGATTCCACCCACAGCCTTTTCCGCGAATCTAACCATGGGTTCCTTGCCCGGATCGTTGAAAGCCATGTCATCAGGCCCGGTGAGGATCCACGATTTTCCTTGCGCGGCCAGTTGGGCGCCCACGAGCTTGAATCCCAGGTTCCAGGTATCGTAAGTCGGATTGACGACGGAAATCGTGATTGCCTTTTTGTCCTTGGTCCAGGCGACGGCGACGTCGAGCGGTTCGGCCGCTCCCGAGATTTCCACTGGGATCGAGCCAAAATGGCGTCGATACATCACAAGGGCCTCGCCGGTAGAATCCAGCACCGCGGCGGTCTTGCTCGTCTTGATGGCACCGATGACGTTGACTGTCTGGGCGTAGCAGGCGAGGGCGATGACGTCGGTAGCGCGGCTGTATTCGTTGATGCCCGCGGAAATGCCCAGGGCATCGCGCAGGAAGTAGCGCGTGCCGAGCTCGCCGAAGACATGCGGGCCATACCAGTAATTCCACTCATCCAGGGAAACGCGGATGTTCCTGCCCTGCATTTGCGGGATCGTCCTGAGGTATTCGCGGTGGGCTTCGGCAATAGCGCGGATGGCGTCGCCGATCTGGCGCACGTGCGTCATCAGGCCGCCCCCATGCCAATCCTGCTTGTAGAAGTGCTTGCTGTTCAGGTCTATGTAGGCGGCACAATTGGCGAGCAGCTGCCGGTCCCAATCACTGTTGGGCCGGACCGCCTCTCCTGAGGCGACCAGTTTGATGGACTTGTCAACGTCGAGCAGCGCCTGGGAGAAGGAATTGTGACGCTTGACGAACTCCTCAATTGGCACGTTGCCCAATTGCCAGCTGCCGGACATCTCGTTCCCTACCGCCCAGTAGGTGCAGCGGAAAGGTTCGCGATGGCCGTTGGCGGTGCGCAGCTTGCCCATCGGGGTGTCCGGGACGCCGTTGACGTACTGTACCTCCTGGATGGCCAGCTCGACGCTGCCCAAGCCGGCGTTGAGGGCGATAAAGGGTTGCGTGGCGAGCTCCCTGATGAAATCGAAGAACTCGTGAATGCCGAAGTCATTGTGCTCAATTCCAGTCCATGCGGGATTCTTGCGCGGCGGACGCTTGTCCCGGTCGCCGATGCCGTCTTTCCAGTTGTAGCCGCTGACGAAGTTGCCGCCCGGCCAGCGATAGATGGGGGCATCGAGCTGCTTGAGCAATGCCAGGGTGTCCTTGCGCATGCCCTTGATATTGTCGTCGGGCATCAGGGACGATGTGCCGATCAGAAACCTGCCTTTGCCCCTGCCGACGATTTCAATAGCGGCATTGTCGGTCGAAGCGCCGGCCTTGAACTTGAGGGGGTATTTCTTGTATTCGCCCGTGATTTTTTCGATTTTGACCGCCTGGCGTTCGCCGGCGGCGCTGCCCCAGCTGAGGCTGACTTCGATGGGCGCCGCCGAAGCGTCTCCGGCCAGAATGACATAACCTCCGTAGCCTTTCCCGGCAATGAGGCCGAGACCGGACTGCGCGATGCCCCTGGCGGTGCCGTCCGCACCCAGTTCCACCTGAGGCGTGTGCTCGCCGACAAAAGCATTTTCCTTCACCATGGTGACGGCGTTCGCGCCGCCCACGGCTTTCCAGGGCGAAGGAACAAATATCTTGTCACGGCGTGTCTCGCCGACGGCGGAATAGAACTTGCGGTCCTCGATCATCTCGGCCCAGATGCCGCCATAAATGCAGCGTCCAAGGTGTTCGATGAATTGGCCGTATATGAAGTCCGGCATCGGCTCGCGGGTCTTGGAGGCATCGATGGTGATGGCCGGCTTGAGCTCCCGCGCCGAGAGCAACTCCAGCTTCAGGTTGTCGAAAAAGGCTTTGCCCGGCGCCACCGCGGGGACGGGATCGCCGCCTCGGCTTCCCCTGCCGCTGCGAGGCCCGGTCATCGTGGCGGCGACGATCAGGCTGTCCTGGCCCTCAGTTTCAAAGGTGATTTCAATGGCGGTCCAATCCGCAGTGCCGTTGATCCTCCTTCCAGGCGAGGTTACTTTGACGCCCCGCACGTCAAACATGGCTCCGCGATCACTGGTTGTCGGCATATCCTGAGTTTTGATCCAGCCTGAGAACCTGTAGGTTGCGTAAGGTTTGACCAGCGTTTTGTTCACCCACGAAACATTGGGCGCGGCGATCATCAGGCTGCGCGCTCCTGCTTGCGCCGTGTCGGCCGCCAGTTGGCCGCCGGGGGGCGTGTTCGGCCGGGCGGCCGGTTCCAGGGTCCAGTTTGTCGGCTGGTTGTTGGCATTGAGCGTCTCCATGGATGGATTGACGATCTCTCCGACGGGCTGTCTGGGCCCAACGGCACCCGCGCCGAAAACCAGCCCCGCGATCCCAAGAGCAACTGCCATCATGAATCGTTTGCAGATCATTTTTTGTTCCTCACGTTTTTTTCAAATGCCGGGAATGCGCCGCTGCAACGGCCCGATGTGGGTGCGGTGGTAGTCCAGGATTTTCTGAACGGTATCACTCATGACCTGGTGGTCGTGATACGGCACCTCATCCTCCCGGAGGAGTAGCACCAGTCTTTGGTCGATCGTTTCCTGGAACTCAAAGTCCACGGACCGCACGCCGTCGGGCTGCAGGTACTTGCGAGTGAATGGCACCTTGAACAGCAGGTCGTACGTGCGAATCCAATATCTGGATAATTCGTGCAGCGCGGAAATGTGGCCGAACTTGTGGTAGAGGTAGACATAGTTGTCCAGCACGGATCGGTCGCAAATGATATTCGGGTAAATCTTGTTCAGTTCCAATTCCCGGCTGATGGTCGTTGCGAGGATCCAGGTTTGGGCTTCCAGGCTGGTCTCCTCGTTGATCGGGAACGGGCATCGGCGGGCGATCTCATCGATGAACCCCACATCGAGGTGCTGTTTCTTGAGTTCGTTGCAGAGCTCGTAGGCCAGGGTTGTTTTTCCGACGCCGTGCGTGCCGATGAATGCGATTTTCATAGAGAGTGTGCTCGAGAAGATGTGAGATGAGGCCGGCGAATCATGGTACCCCTGTCCGGCAGACACACCGTACAGCCTGTTCGTTCACGAGCCATCAGGGGATCCGGTTTCTTTCAGGCCGCCGGCAAGCCCCGGATAGAGGCGCACCAGGCATTCGGGGCACACGCTGTGGGTGAACCGGGCTTCGGAGTGTTCCATGATGTACCCTTCCACCTGCTGCCAATACCCTTGATCGTCTCTGATCTTCTTGCAGCTGGCGCAAATAGGCAGGAGCCCGCTGAGGGTCTGCACATTCTCCAGCGCTTTCTTCAATTCAAGAACAAAATGGTCTCGCTGCTCTTCAAGACGCTTGCGCTCCGTGATGTCGCGGCTGATGCCGACAATGCCGGTGACTTCGCCCTGGCAGTTTTTCAGGGGAATCTTGCTGGTCAAGTGCCAGCGTTCTTCCCCCGTGTCGCGGTGCAGCGCCAGTTCCTCCTTGTCGAGCAACGCTCGCCCGGACCGGACGATCGCCATCTCATCGTCGTGATATTGCTGGGCCAACTCGCGCGGATTGAAATCGAAGGTTGTTTTTCCCAGAACGTCTTCCTGATTCTCCGCCCCTATGGATCGCAGGTGTGCCCGGTTGTTGAGAACATACCGGCCTTTGACGTCCTTGAAGTAGATCAGGTCCGGCAGATTATCGATCAAGGTCCGCAACAGGAACCGTTCGTGTTCAAGCGATTCCTCCACCTGTTGGCGCTCAGTGAAATCACCGCGGATGCCGTTTTCCATTTGCGTTCTTCCTTCGAAGACAGGTTCTAAGGGAACGATCGACGGCAGTTCCCATTCCAGTGGAGTTCTCCAGCAAAATAGCCGGGCGGGATCGATTCTGATCAGGGTTGCCCGGATTCAGTTTCACCAATGTACAGAGGATTTGCGACAAACTCAATCACTACTATTGCGGCAAAGACACAATTAGCTGGTTTCTGTCGCGAAACTCGGTTGCTGAGTGTGCCGGCCCAGCCCCGGGGGGGCGCAAAGATAATAGCCGGGGGCGCAAGCCCCCGGATAGGACATTGCATCAAATGAGCCCCGGCAGGGGCGAAAGATCTTTATCCGCAGCCATATTCTATCGCCCCTCCAGGGCTCCGCGTGGATTTCTGGCCTGACCCCGGGCTCGCGCCCGGGGCTATTATCTTGCCGCCCCTGGGGCTTGTCTGCTGGCCGAACGAGTTTCGCGACAGAAACGAGCTAGCGGCGGGCGGCCAGCTCAACCCAGGTTATGCCTGCCTTGAGCGGCACAATATAGGCTTCGCGCTCGGATTTGAACGTGGTGGCAGGCCCGTAGGTTCCAACCCCGTCCAGCTTGGCGGTCTGTTCCACGCGCAGCCGCGCCGCCGGCGTAAACTTTGTTGCGGCGGAAAGGCCCAAGCGCACGACGCCCGTTTTGGCATTCACCTCCACGCTCGCAAACTTGCCGGCGTCGAGCGTCAGCCACAGACCGGCAGTGGCCACGTACACGCGCATGCGGAAGGAATCCAGGGGTGTGACCTTTACGGTGCTCCCCTCGACTTTGACATTGCCGCCAAACGCCTGCCAGCCGAACTCAGGATCATTGACGATATAGGTGGCTGTGTTGAAGGCATGACCGAAGAAATTCGGGCCGTAGTCGCCGGAATAGGGGTCGAATCGGAGCGTGTCAGGAAAGGAGTGAAACGCGGCCGAAGCGAATCCTTCCTGATCGATGTTCGTAATCGCGCCCATCGTGCCGCCGTAGCCCACGCGCAGGAGGTAGAGGTCGTCGGGGCGGCTCCGGTATTCGCTCAGCACCGGGATGGCATTGATCCCGGAGCCGTAATGGTGCAGCTGGCGCTCGATGCGGGTGATTTTGCCGGCGTATTGGAAATCCCAGTAACGACGGGCGCTGCCGTTGTAGCCCCAGTGCGGCACGGTCGGCATATAGCCGAGGATGGCATCGAGCGACACTGCCGACTTCACCGTATCGCCGAAATATTTTGTCCAGGCGTATACCTCTTCCTGCCCGGTGGAGTCCCACGGCATCTCGCTGCCGAAGGGATAGGCCTGGCTGCGCCAGCGGTCGGCGCGGGCTTTCATCCTGGCTTCGAGATCTGCGGCCTGCTCGGTCATGCCTTCGCGCTTGAGGTCAAGCAGGATCTGGACGAAGACATCCCCTTCCATCTGGCCGAAGCGTGCATAGCCGGCGGCGTATTTCACCATTGCCACCGCCGTCTGGTAGGCGTTGGTCAAATACCAGTCCCAGGGGTGGTTGGTGACCAGCCCTTCGTGATTGCGAGCCAGACGGTACATCACCCAGTGGAGCGCCGCGACGTGCGGATAGTTAAAAGAGCGGTCGACCCTTTCGGCATCCACCTTCTTCCAGCTCGTCCAGCTCCCCCAATTGAGATCGCTCCGGTAATAATTCGGCGGCAGCTCGTCGGGCTGGTAGTAGAAGAGGCTCTTGCGCACGCCGTATTGCCGCGGCCCGTCCTTGTATTGCAGGCCGCCCCAGAGCACGTTGTCGATGAACTGCTGAACCTTGTCGAGCTCCTCCTTGCTGGGCTGGCCGAACTGCTTCATGATGGCGGTCAACCAGGACCCGGAGCCGCCCTCGTCGCCCAGGCCCGCAATCCAGACGCGGCTGTCCTGCAGGACGGTCTTATTTTCCTCGCGGTCGTAACTCATGACGGAGGGGCTGCGCTTGAATGGATCATTGGCATCGATGAACCACTGCCGGGTAGTTAGGAACCGGCCCAGATCGGTGACGGCATCCACCTGGGGCTTGATCACAATGTAGTGGATAGACTGGACGAGGCCATCTTCGTAGGAGACCGTCAGGCGGGCGCGGCCCCAAGTCTTACCCTGGAGAGTGTAGGCCTTCCATCCGCCGGCTGTGGCCTTGTTGCCGGTGATGGCGATCGCACCTTTGGGTTCGACTTCCATGGATTTGACACCCTTGGGGTATTTCAGGAAGAGCCGGCCCTCGGTGTCCATCGGCAGCACGTAGCCGGGGATGCCAATCGCGACGGGACGCCCGTCGGCGGCGAGAGTCTTCTCTATATTGCGGATCTCGTCGGAGATGAGGAACTTGACGCCGTAGGTTTTCGAAGCGCCGGGGACCAGCGTCACCGAGGTCGCAGCATTCCATGGGTTGGCCTGCTGCCACTCGTTTTCGGCGTAGGCCTGGCTGTGAACCATCCAGTCAAAAAAACCTTCGAAGGTTGTGCCGCGCGGCGTGGGATCGGTGAAGATCGGCCCGGGGCCGCCAGACCCGCGTCTGGGCAGGATCGGGTTGTAGGCCTCGAATGGCGTCTTGCCGTCAGGCACGACCACGAGCGACGGGCCGTGGCCGCTGAGCCGGGTCACCTGCAGGTAGCCGGCGTCCCGGCCGATGTAGGGATCGTGGAAAGAGCAAATGGTATGGGCCTGGTCCAGCGAGCGGTTGTTCAGCACGTTGTTGAAAATCATCGGGATGCCGAGCACGCCGATCCGGACCGGTTCCGCCGTCTTGTTCTTCAGCTCGAAACGAAGGACAAGCTTACCGCCATCCAGCGCCCAGGAACGCGTGACCTGCACCGGACAGTCGGCAGGGAGTGTCGGTGTGAGATCGGCGGCAGCCAGAGTCTGCGCCGACGTGGGGAGCGCAGTTACCGGCGTGCGGGCGACCGAGGTGGAGTAGTTCTTCCACTCGCCGGAGTCCCCGCTACGCACGCGCAAGTTGAGATCCCCGAGGTGATAGTAACCGTTCTGCGAACGTTCGATGAGCCGGTCGGCAGGCGTAAAATCGAACTCGCCGGCACCCTTGGGCTTGAGGCCGGCGATCGTCTGCGACGAGCGGACCAGGCTCAGGTTGAAGTCAGGAGTGCTGAGCTCGATCATGCCCTGCTCGAGCATGGGCCCCGGAACCGGTGGCGCGCTACCCTTCTTCCCCTGGGCCGCCGCATGGTTCCGCGCTACCGGAATCATGCATAGCAGAAACAAACACCCCAGCATCGCCATAGCTCGCCTGTCAAAGTCGATTCTCATATCTTCAACCTTCTCTTGTCATGAGTTGAACTATTATCCGATCCTTACAAATCCAGCCGGTCTGGCGTCTCGCATTGTAGGCTATCGATCACGCTCTTCCTAGCCTGATTTCCGGTCGCCTGCGGCGTCTGCATATCAGGAGGGTCGGAAAGGATATGGGCATTCATGTTACAATCCGATCGGCTGGAAAAGGAGCATCGATCGCTGCGGAGTGGGAGGTTTCTGTTGAAAACTGCGCCTCACCCAGGTCATGAAATGACTGCGATAATGCGCGATGTATCTTGGAGTGCGGCGACACGTCCTGCACCTTACACACATCTCATGTTGCATAATCTGTTTTTTCTTTCGCCCCTCCAGGGCTCTTACGCTCTTTTGCCAAGAACCCCGGGCTCGCAGACTCGCCCGGGGCTATTCTCTGCTGCGCCGCCGGCGCTAGATACTCCATTACATTGGCCAATGGATTGGAACGGCAGCTTGAACCCCGGAGGGGTGGAGAGACAATAGCCGGGGGCAAGCGCAGCGCAGCCCCCGGTCACTCGAGAATGTTCCCAGAGCCCTGGAGGGGCGAAAGATCAAAATGCGTGTAAGGTACAGGACACGTCGCCGCACACCAAAGATGCGACACGGGCTCCCATTTTCATTGTAGGTTCCGCGCAGGGCCGGAGGGGTATCGGATACTGAAACATGACGATAGGCAAACCACGGCACTCGAATGACAGCAGGCAGCATTGGGTCATCACCGACTCCGGATTGGGCGGCCTTGCTGTTTGCGCCGAAATTGAGAGTTGCTTCCGCCGCTCGGGTTCGGGCCACAACCTGCACATAACGTATTTCAATGCCTGGCCCGAGCAGGGGCGGGGCTACAACGATCTGCCGGATCCGCCCTCGCGCGCCCGTGTTTTCAACCGGGCGTTGATGTGCATGGACCAGTTCAAGCCGGATCGGATCCTGATTGCCTGCAACACCCTTTCCGTTCTTTATCCCGTGACCGAATTCAGCCGCACAACCGTGGTCCCCGTTCTGGGAATCATTGATGCTGGAGTCGATCTGTTTTTGGAGGCTCTCGAGGCGGATTCGTCGAGTTCCATCGTCCTGTTCGGGACGCGCATCACCATCGAGTCGGGAGTGCATCGGGAACGGCTGCTGCAGAAGGGAATTCCGAAGAATCGGATCGCCGCCGTTTCCTGTCATGGCCTGGCGGCGGCCATTGAAAAAGACCCTGCCGGCGCCATGGTCGCCGGCCTTATAGAACAATGTGCAGCGGAAGCATGCCGGGCGGATCTCTCCGGCGAGCCTTTCTATGTTGGACTCTGCTGCACTCATTACTCCTATGTCAAAGAACAGTTCCGCTCTGTGCTCGAACGGCAATCGGGGAAGAGAGTCCAGATCCTGGATCCCAACGATCGCATGGTTCGTTGCCTTGCACCTGAGAAGGGGCAGGAAACGGGCGAGATGGGGCTCAACTCGATTGTCGTGGAAGTGATTTCCCAGGTTGAGTTGTCTGATAGCCAGCGGCGCGCGGTGGCAAAACTGGTGGCCCCGGTCTCCGAGATCGCAGCGCAGGCACTGTTGTCGTATACTTGGCGCCCCGGTCTGTTTTGACGGCCTGGCCGGGGAGAAAACCCATCTGCGGAGAGACAGCATGAGAGTTCTTCTATTGACCGGTCCCGGCGGCGATGCTCAGGGATGGGGGGATCTGGGGGTAACGAAATGCGTCGGCGAGGCCGCGGAGGCTTCAGGGTATGAAGCCCGCATCGCCTTTGTGGAGACCGAAGCAGAGTTTTTCAGGAACATCGATCAGCGCGACTTTGACATCGTCTGGAGCGCCCTGTATCACATTTCACCCAACGAAAAATTCATCGGCAGAAATGCGGACGGGGTGTGGGTCGCGGACGTGCTCGACAGCAAGGGCATACCCTACATCGGTTCGAACAGCCGGACCATGAGGGACATGATCGACAAATTCCAGACCCACACCATCCTCGCCCAGCACGGAGTGCCGGTTCCCGCGCACCGCCTGGTGCATAGCCGCGATGATCTGTCCGGAATTGCCTATCCCGCTTTCGTCAAACCGATCTGCGAGTCGCGTTCCGTGGGCATATCCGACGAGAGCGTGGTCTACTCCGAGGAAGAACTGCGGCAGCGGGCCGCTTATATCGAGCGTGAATTCGACGAGGCGGCGCTGGTCGAAGATTATCTGCCCGGGGAGGAATATACCACACTGGTGCTGGGCAATGGCAGCAGCCGGGAATGCCTGCCGGGCCTGGTCACCGTCGAGCAGAAGTATTATTCGAAACACAAGATCCTACGCAGCGATTTGCGAGGTGTCGGGCTCACCCGGATCAGCCTGTCGAGCCCGCAGGCCGGCGAGGCGAAGGAAATTGCCGACAAAGCCGCCGATGCCATGAACTGCCTGGATCACGTGCGGATCGACATCAAGGCTGATGCCGCCGGGAAGCTGCGCATCATCGAGGTCAACGGCATTCCCGGCCTGAAGCCCCATAAGAGCTGGGCACCGCAGATATACACGCTGTATCACGCCTCTCCGGAAGGAGAGATGGAAGATTACCGGCAGCTGATCCAGGCCATCATCCAGTCGGCCCGCAAGCGCTGCAACCTCTAAGACTGCAAAACCACGAAATACACGAAATGTCCGATTCCTGTCACCGACCGGTTTTCGTATATTTCGTGGTTGCTTTAGCGGACGCGGCCTCTTTGGTGAACCATTCGCGGATCACCCGGAAGGCTTCCCTGGAATAAGGGCGCCGTTCTTCATCCATGATGCGCGTCAGAAAATCACGCCACAGCTCCGCGTGCTGCAGGGTGGTGATCCGGTTGCGGAACATCGCGGCGCCTTTTTGCGGTTCTGATTTCAACTTCTCCATAATGCCCAGGACTTCACCGGTGAATCCGGACACGCCGTAATACGCCAGGTAGGCCTCCCAGGCTTTTGCGGCCCCTGCTCGGGCATGCAGAGGCCTCGAGATCCGGGCCATGGTCCGATGGAACCTCCTTTCTTCCGCGGGGCCGAGCCTCCGCAGGCCGGTCTCGGTAATGCAGTACGGGAGCATCTCCAGACTCGCGAGGGCATTGCCGGCCAGTTTGAGGCGGATGCAGAATCCTACTTTCCGGTAATACAGGTCGGTGTGCTGGTAAAAAACAAAATTGCCGAGACTGTAGGCGATCGGCCGGCCTTGATACCATTCGATCCCCTGCGGCACATGCGGGTGATGGCCTATGACACAATCGGCGCCGGCATCCACCATCGAGCGGAACGCCGCTACGACGTAGGGCGGGGGATAGGGTATGTACTCAAGCCCGCAGTGAGCGATCACCATGACGAAGTCGCCGTTTCTCTTGCGTTGACGGATGGCGGCCAGAGTTGCGGCCAAATCCCATCCGCACACACCCGGCCGGCCGCGTGCTGCGGTCAAGTCCTCCCCTTCGCTCAGGTTGACAAGACTGATCCTGTTCCCGTTGCAGGTGAGGGCGAGAGGTGCGCAAGCCTGCTCCTCCGTCAGACCGGCGCCCGTGGTCCTGATGCCATGCCGGTGGAGGACATCCAAGCTCTCCCGGAAACCGGGCAGGCCGTAATCGAAAACATGATTGTTGGCCAGACAGGCAACCTCAAACGGAACCACCGTGAGGCCCTTCGCGTGCTGCGGCTCTCCTTTGAATGTTGCTCCGCTTTTCCAGACAGGTTTCCGGGATGCGGTCAGCGCGCATTCGCAGTTGACGATCCGGAGGTCCGCACCCCGGAGCAGAGGCAGCATATCCCCATAAACCGATTCAGGATCGCTTTTAATGATCGGATTGAAAGCCCGGATCGGGGCCCAATCCGAGGCAACGAGAATCGTGCATTCCGGAACGCGTTTATGAGGGATTGGGCGGGAGGCATGACGGTCAGTTTTTTTATTCATTATGCACCAATGCCATCCGGGGTACGAAACTTCCGGGAGAAACGGGCCTTACCGCAAGCAATAATGGACGAATTCCTGCAGAAGCATGTTGCCGTCCTGTTCCGCGGCATCATGCCGGGGGATCTCACCTGCCTCTGTGTCCATCCCGATTTCCGGATGGAATTGCACGCCGAACCATTCCCGCGATTTATGCTGCATCATCTGCACCGGGCACTGGTTTGACCGGGCCGTGATGTCAAAGTATTGCAGGAAATCATCGTTCAGCACGACCTCCTGTTTGTGATGGAATTGCGCACAGAGGGTGCGCTGGTCCAAAAACCGCAGGGGCATATCCATGCGGATCGGCAGGACCGTGTGCTGGCTTCGCGGATACTGCATATTGCGGATCCGCAGCCCGCCGAATCCGGTTCTGTCATGCTGAAATTCCTCTCCGAGCGCCATCAGTTGATGCCCGAAACAGATGCCCAGAACAGGGCCCGGAAACTCACGGATCAACTCGAACACGGGAGTCATGTTTCGATAGAACTCGCGGTCAAAGCCGTCGTCAGGAAGAGCAAAGTCGAAACCGGATCCCGACAGGATGAGACCCCGGCATCGCATCAGGTCACGCAGCCGGGCGGCGATGTTGTCGAAACGGACGAACTCGTAGTTCTTTCCCAGCGTCCAGCCGGCCAACCTCTGGACAAAACCCTGCCCCCGGCCCCGGTCTGGAACCATAGGCGCCTTGTTGTTGTCGATAACGGCAAATTCCATGACTTCCTTTTTCGATCCGTTTTCGGGATCGCTCGGTCTCTCATTGTCCGAATGCCTGCCGGGCTATTTCTTATCCTTTATCAAGGCATCGAGGCCGGCAAACGGCTTGTAGGTGGAAACCGGCTTTTGCTCCGCGGTCGGCGCTGCCTCTTCATACCACTCCGCAACCGAATATCGCGAGTGCTCATTGTCATGGCAGTAGAGGCACAGCAGCTCCCAGTTGCTGCCGTCGAGCGGATTGTTGTCGTGGTCATGATCCTTGTGGTGGACGGTGAGTTCCCGAAGCCTCTTGCCCTCGAATTCGCGCCCGCAGCGCGCGCAAATCGTCGGAAACAGCTTGAGCGCCCGCTCCCGGTAGCCCTGCATGCGAAGCTCTCGTTCGCGTCGAGCTTCGGCGATGATTTGATCTCTCTTGTCGCCCGCGGGTCGAGTATGGTCCGGTGACATGTGTGTTCACTCCCAGCAACAGATTAAGAACCAGGCCGCCCTTACATTATCACCCGCGACCAATGCGTTCCAGGGTATCGTTGAATCCCCGCGGTGCATTTATGGATTTGCGGGCGCCGCTCCCCTGTGGCATGCTACAGCCCGCAGTTGGAGTCTGTACTCTTTGATATCATTGTGGTCGGAGCTGCCTGACCGCGGTCATTTGCAAAATGCATGGGGAGCCCGATACGGCATTATTCAGACCGGCGAACGCCTGATCCGGATGCGACGTCATGCTCTGAAAAGCTGCCTCGCCCGGAGCGATTGTCTCAAAAATATGCTTCTGCTCGAAACGACAGCCCCAAAGGGGCGATCAGACAATAGCCCCGGGCGTGAGCCCGGGGTTTGGCGGTATGCGTCGAAGAGCCCCGGAGGGGCGAAAGATCCAGCGTTACAAGCCTTTCGCCCCTTCAGGGCTCTTTCTTTTCACAATCCAAACCCCGGGCTCACGCCCGGGGCTATTCTCTTCCGCGCCTCCGGCACTGCTCTTTTTGGACAGTCCCGGAGCGAGTGGCTGCCCCGGTAATTCATAACAGGAGATGGCCATGAGAAAGTGCAGTCTTGCCCCGGTTGTTTGCTTTTTGATTTTCCACGCTCAGGGTTTTGCGCAGATACAGGGTACTGCGAAAAAATATGAAGCGAAGCCCCTGCAGGTCCGGCCTTTGCCTCTGGAGAGCGTCCGGCTGCTCGGCGGCCCTCTCAAGAATTCCCAGGACCTGAACGGGAAGTACCTGCTGGAGCTCGAGGTCGACCGGATGATGTCCTACCTCCGGCAGCGAGCCGCGCTCGAGCCGAAAGCCAAGCCGTATGGCGGCTGGGATGGAGCGGGCCGGCAACTGACAGGCCATATAGCCGGGCATTACCTCTCAGGTGTGAGCATGATGTGGGCCGCCACAGGCGACGTCCGCTTCAAGGAGCGGGTTGACTATCTCGTTAACGAATTGAAGGCAGTCCAGGACAAGCATGGCGACGGTTACCTGGGAGCTCTCATGGACGGGCAGGGAGTCGATGGCAAGGTCCGTTTCATGGATCTGGCCAAGGGGGTCATTCGCTCAGGGGGCTTTGATCTCAACGGGCTCTGGTCTCCGTGGTACGTCCAGCACAAGATCTTCGCCGGTCTGCGGGACGCATACCGCTACACCGGCAACCCCACTGCCCTGGAGGTTGAGATCAAGTTTGCCGCCTGGGCCGAGAGCATTCTGGCCAATCTTGATGACGCCCAGATCCAGAGGATGCTGGCAACCGAATTCGGCGGCATGAACGAAGTGGCGGTTGACCTTTACGCAGACACGGGGGACAAACGGTGGCTGGCGCTTGCCGAAAAATTCGAGCACCGCGCCATTATCGAACCGCTTGCTGCCCAGAACGACATCCTCGCCGGCAAGCACGGCAATACCCTCGTGCCCAAAATGCAGGGGGCGCTGTCACGCTACATCTATGCGGGCAACGAGGTGGACGGTTCGGCCGCCAAGTTCTTCTGGGATCAGGTGGCCCTGCATCACAGTTTCGCCACCGGCGGGCATGGCAAGAACGAGTACTTCGGGCAGCCCGACAAGTTGAACAACATGGTGGACGGGCGCACCGCTGAATCCTGCAACGTTTACAACATGATCAAAATGGCGCGCTCGCTCTTTTCGGTTACTCCGGACGTACGCTACGCCGATTTCCACGAGCGGGCCCTGTTCA
>CAYGWQ010000124.1:0-14038 GCA_964353465.1 uncultured Acidobacteriota bacterium
CACTACTCCAAGCAAGATCCCCTCATTAGACGGGCTAAAGCCCTTCGCCACGAAACCCAATCGCCTGAGCAATCCCCAATTGGCCTATTTTCGGAGCAGCCATTAGATTAGTTCCGTGACCCCGGGGATTGCCACCGTGTCCACGGGATTGGGACCAAACTCGTACTTGGCCGGCGAGAGATCGAGCTTGGATGAGTTCATCGCCCATTCCCAGGAGATCGCGCGGCCGGTGTAGGCGCTCATGCGACCGATGATGGCGCACAGGGTGCTCTCAGCGATCTTGCGGCCCTCGTTGAGGACCTTGCCGTCCCGGATGGAAGCGACCAGGTCGATGTGCTCCTGTACGTAAGGATTAATCTCCTTGCCCTCGAACTTCCAGGGCTTCTTTCCCTTGATCTCGCCCGTGTTGCCGGTGCAGTGGGCGACCCCCTCCGTGCCGACGATGCGCTCCTCGACACGCTCGGCGCATCCCTTGGTCTGGCGGCACATGCTCGACACGCGGACGCCATTGGGATATTCGAACTCGACGTAGAAGTGGTCGAAGATGTTACCGTACTCAGGGGCCACGCGCACCTGGCGGCCGCCCATGCCCACAATGTTTTTGGGCATCGTCCCCATCGCCCAATTGACGACGTCTATGTTGTGGACGTGCTGCTCGACGATGTGGTCGCCCGACAGCCAGGAAAAGTAGAGCCAGTTCCGGCACTGCCACTCGATTTCCGACATTTCCGCCGTGCGCTTCCTCACCCAGAGATCGCCCTGGTTCCAGTAGCACTGGGCGGCGACAATCTCGCCGATGTGGCCGTCCTGGATCCGCTTCATGATCTCGAGGTAGTGAGCCTGATGACGTCGTTGCGTTCCGGCAACGACCGCCAGGCCTTTCCGTTTAGCCAGTTCCGAGGTGGCAATGACGGAGCGAACGCCCACAGGATCTACGGCCACCGGCTTTTCCATGAACACGTGTTTGCCGGCTTCAATGGCAGCCTTGAAGTGGATGGGGCGGAAACCGGGAGGCGCAGCGGTGACGATGAGATTCACGTCGGGGCAGGCGCAGACCTGGAGGTAGTTGTCGAAGCCCGTAAAGCACCGGTCGGCCGGCACGTTGACGCGGCTGGGGAAGGCCCCTTTGAGTTTCTTGAGCGAACTCTCGACCCGGTCGGGCACGAGGTCACCCAAGGCAACAATTTCCACACCCGGGTCGGCGTTAAGGCAGTTGATGGCCGCCTCCGATCCCCTGCCGCCGCAGCCGATGACGCCCACCTTAAGGGCATCCGATCCGGCGGCAAAGAGGCCAAGGTTGCCGGGAATGGCCGCTGCAACTGAGGCTGCGGCTGCCGTTTTCACAAAATCACGCCGGGTTACCGATGAAGTATCCATGCCATCCATGTTTCCCTGTCTCCTTTCTCAGAAAGGGGATATTCCGGTTTTTTGGCACTCGCAAATGGATGCCAATAAAGATCATAAAATCGGAATGTCCCCTTTTTTCTTTAAAATTGGTCGCAAACGCGATAGGCGTCGATGACCGCTCTTTCGCCGTCCTTGCCGGGCTTGCTCTGGCCGTGCTCCATGCAAAGAACGCCCTGATAGCCCTTCCCGGCGATCCACTTGAAGATGTTTCGGTAATTGATCTCCCCGGTTGTCGGTTCCTTCCGGCCGGGATTATCTCCGATGTGGAATGCGGCAATCTCGTCCCAGGCGGCGTCTATGTTGGGGATGAGGTTGCCTTCGGTGATCTGCTGGTGGTACATGTCGTTCACGATTTTGCACGATGGACTGTTGACAGCCTTGCAGATCTGGAATGCCTGGGGAATCTTCGTCAGAAACAGTCCGGGGTGGTTCTTGGGATTGAGCGGCTCGAGTACGAGGACGAGCCCGGACGGCTGGCAAATGTCCATGCAGAAACGGAGGTTCTCCACGACGTTGGACGTCTGGTAATCCCACGCCAGGCTCTCGTCGAAGCGACCCGGCACCAGCAGGGCTTGTTTGCAGCCCGTCCGCTTCATCGTTTCCACTCCCTGTTTCATTTTCTGCAGGAGCATCTCGCGGACATCCTTGTCGCGCGTGACGAAGCTCATTTTGCCGAAATCGGCGTAAAGGACAAAGGGACCCATCGCCATGCCCCGTTTGGCCAGTTCCTGGGCGATCCGCTCCTGCAATTCGACCGGCCGGTTCATGATCCCGTTGTCAAACATTGCCGTGAAGCCCTGATCGGCGGCGAACTGAATCTGCGTGACAACATCGTCCCCGGCGCTGGCTTTAAACTGGCCGATGCTCGGGGCGTATTTCAATTTAAAGCGGCCGGGTTTGGCTCCCCCGGCTCCGGGATCTTGCCGGGCGGGCGCGGCAATGGATGGGAATGCAAGCATTGCGGCTGCGGCGGCACTTGTTGTGATAAAGTCCCTTCGTTTCACAGGCCTTACCCTCCTGAGCAAAGATTAGGCATCCCTTATATCATTGAAGGTATTGTTCAGGGAAGACATTCAGCTGGTTTCTCGCGGGCATGGGGCGATTCATGGGATTTCCGGCCCCCGCGCAGCCAAAACGTCCTTTGGGGTTTATGCCATCCAAAAACAGGATATAATGAAAGATCATTTTTCTGTCGCGCGATTGGTGGGATAATAATTGTTTTTGCCGGCGGATGGATTTTTGGCCTTATCGATTGGAGTATTCATATGGGTTGGGAATACAGCGAGAAGACAAAGCAGCTGTTCATGGATGCCGTTCACGGCAAGCCGGGCACGCATTTGGGGGAGATCGAGAACCCGGACGGCATGGGCGAACATGGCTCCCTTGCCTGCGGCGACGCCATGCGCTTCACTTTCCGGGTTAATCGCCATCCGACTGATCCGACTCAGGATGTAATCACCGAGGCAAAATATCTGACCTTCGGCTGCACCTCGGCTATTGCGTCTTCGGAAGCGCTTTGCGCCATCATCGAACAGAAGCCCTACACGCCCATCACCGCTCTCAAGATTCGCAACAGCGACATCGTCGAATACCTGCAAGGGCTGCCGGAGCAGAAAATCCACTGTTCGGTCATGGGCGCGGAGGCTCTCGAGGCGGCTGTGTTCAACTGGGCGCAGCGGCGCGGCGTTGATTTGAATAGCCTCGGTATCGACATCCACAACCAGGAAACCGAGGAGGGGAGGATCGTCTGCAAATGTTTTTCCCTGACCGAACCTTATATCAAGCGCAAGATCCGCGAACTGAACCTGCGCACCATCCCTGAGATCAGCAACGCTATCAAGGCCGGCGGCGGCTGCATGTCCTGTCACCACGTTCCCGGCGGGCTTCAGGATCTGCTTGATCAGGTGTGGCAGGGGAAACCGGCACGGGCCCGGACCGAGCCGCTGCCGATTCTTCAGGCTGATGCGCGCGAAATTTCCGAGCTCTCTCCGTTCCAGTTCGCGAAGAAAGTGGAGAGGGTGATCGATGAGTACATCCGGCCGGCCCTGCGAATGGACGGGGGGGACCTGGAAATCGTGGATATCAAGGGCGCCCTTATCTACTGCCGCCTGAAAGGCGCCTGCTCCGGCTGCATGGGCGCGGGCCAGACCCTCAGAATGATGGTCGAGCGGCACCTGAAGGAT
The DNA here is from genome assembly GCA_964353465.1 of uncultured Acidobacteriota bacterium. Classification (GTDB taxonomy): domain Bacteria; phylum Acidobacteriota; class UBA6911; order UBA6911; family UBA6911; genus JAFNAG01. The sequence goes on from CAYGWQ010000124.1 coordinate 3,591, forward strand.
CAGGTGGATGAACGGATTCGGGTCATACAGGTGTAATCAGCCGATGGATCCCATGAAAGTCATATATCTGGACAACAACTCCACCACCCGGGTCGCGCCGGAAGTCTATCAGGCAATGATCCCATACCTTACGGAGGATTATTTCAATCCGAGCTCCATGTACGAGCTGGCGCAGCGGACGAGCCGCGCCATTGCCGCAGCCCGCAAGGGCCTGGCGGACGGATTGGGTGGCGTGGATCCTAAAGAGATCCTCTTCACCAGTTGTGCCACCGAGAGCAACAACACGGCAATCATGGGCACCGCGCGCGGCAATCCGAACCGGCGCCACATCATCACGACCTCCGTGGAACACCCCGCCGTTCTCGGGGTCTGCAAAGAGATGGAGCGCAACGGGTACCGCGTGACCTTCCTCGGGGTAGATGGGGACGGCAACCTGGATCCGGGAGAGTTCATTCGTGCCCTGTCGCCCGACACGCTGCTGGTGACCATCATGCACGCAAACAACGAAACCGGCGTGATGTTTCCCATCGAGCAGCTTTCGCGCCTCACCAAGGAAACCGATGCATCCATCGTCTTTCACACGGATGCCACACAGACCGTGGGCAAGCTCCCCATCAACCTGGGGCGGGAATTGCGGCATGTGGATCTGTTATCCTTCTCCGGGCACAAGCTCCATGCCCCCAAAGGCATTGGCGCCCTCTTCGTGCGCCGCGGGACGCGCTGCCGCCCTTACCTGATCGGGGGGCACCAGGAGGACGGCCGGCGCGCCGGGACCGAGAATGTGCCCTATATTATCGGGCTTGCCAGGGCGCTCCAACTGGCCTTGGAGAGCCGCGAGCAGGACGAGGCTCGGATCACCCGGTTGAGGGATCGGCTGGAGTCTGCGCTTGTGGATAAGATCCCGAGCGTTCAGGTCAGCGGTAAAGGAGCGCCACGACTGCCCAATACGCTGAACATCTCGTTCCACTATATCGAGGGAGAGGGCATGCTGTATCAGTTGAGCGAGTTCGGCATCTGCGCTTCGAGCGGCTCTGCCTGCACCTCGGGCTCTCTCGAACCCTCGCATGTCCTGAGAGCAATGAAAGTGCCGTTCACCGCCGTCCACGGCTCCGTGCGTTTCAGCCTCAGCAAGTACAACACCGCAGAAGAAATCGACAGAATCATCGAGGTATTCCCGCAGATTGTGGCTAACCTGCGAAAGCTGTCGCCCTATTGGGATAACGAACGGAATGCCCCCCGCCCCGACGCGCCCATCGTGAGCCCTTAGTACACGATTCGGCCTTCGCAGTCCGGCCCGACGGTACTAACATAGTGCAGAAATCCGTATGCTTTTTTGGATCCGGGACCGATAGCAGGAGCGCCACACGCTTTTCGTTATTGCCTGCGAGTTGAAGGTAGGGGAGGCTGGTCTTGGCGGAAACGAAGAAAATTCGCTGGCCGGAAGCATGGGCTGAAGCCCGCCGGCTGGTTTGGGAGCATCGCGCGCGTCTGGCGCTGGGGCTGTTCCTGATGCTCATCAGCCGCCTGGCCGGTCTTGTCCTGCCTGCCTGCTCGAAGTTTCTGGTCGATGATGTGATAGGAAAGCAGCGCCACGCGCTGCTTCCCCTCCTTGCGGGGGCGGTGGGAGTGGCCACGCTGATCAATGTGGCCACTGCATTTGCCCTTTCCCAGATCCTCGGCGTTGCGGCGCAACGCGCGATCACCAACATGCGGCGGAGCATCGAGGCTCATGTCGTGCGGCTGCCGGTGCGATACTTCGATTCCACGCAAACCGGGGTGCTGATCTCGCGCATCATGACCGACGCCGAAGGCATCCGGAACCTGGTAGGCACCGGCCTGGTGCAGTTGAGCGGCTCCATCGTCACGGCTGTGTTAGCCCTGGGCGTGCTGTTTTTCCTCAACTGGCAAATGACGCTGGTGACCCTGTTGGTGCTATCGTGCTTCGGCGGTATCCTGTCGATCGCCTTTAAGAAGCTGCGGCCGCTGTTCCGCGAGCGCGGCAAGATCAATGCGGAGGTCACGGGACGGCTCGCGGAATCCCTTGGGGGGATCCGCATCGTCAAGTCCTATGTTGCGGAGAAGCGCGAACAAATCGTCTTTACGCACGGCGTGCACCGGCTGTTCCGGAACGTGGCGAAATCCATAACCGGCGTGTCGGCCACAGAGTCGGCTTCCGGCATCATCATCGGCGCCATCGGCGTCGTCATGATGCTGGCCGGCGGCAGCGCGGTCGTGAAGGGTTCGATGACGCTCGGGGACCTCGTAATGTACACCTTTTTCACCGGCCTGATGGCGATGCCCCTCGTGCAGATGGCTTCCATCGGCACGCAGATCACGGAGGCATTCGCCGGTCTGGATCGTATCCATGAGATCAGGCGGATGGCCACGGAGGACGAAGACGACAAGATCCGGCAGCCTCTGCCTGTAGTGCAGGGTGATATTGCCTTCGAGGATGTCAGTTTCGCCTACAGCGAAGGTGTGCCCGTGCTCAGGAATATTTCGTTTCATGCGCCGCCGGGCTCAACGACCGCGCTGGTTGGCTCGAGCGGTTCGGGGAAAAGCACGCTCATCGGCCTGGTGATGGCCTTTCACCGCCCGCTCACCGGCCGGGTGACGATCGACGGCATCGATCTGGGCTCGGTGCGGCTGCGCGATTACCGCGCGCACCTGGGCGCGGTCATGCAGGAGAACTTCCTGTTCGACGGCACTATTGCCGACAACATCCGTTTTTCGCGCCCCGGGGCTTCCCGCGCGGAGATTCGCGAAGCGGGCCGCATCGCGCATTGCGAAGAGTTCATCGAGAGCTTCGAGAAGAAATACGACACGATAGTCGGCGAACGCGGCATTAGACTGTCCGGAGGCCAGCGGCAACGGCTCGGCATCGCGCGCGCGATATTGGCGGACCCGCGCATCCTGATCCTGGACGAGGCAACGTCCAGCCTGGACAGCGAGAGCGAGGCTCTGATTCAGGATGGTTTGCGCCGCCTGCGTCACGGGCGCACCACCTTTGTGATTGCCCACCGGCTTTCCACCATCCGCAGCGCCGACCAGATCCTCGTGCTGGAAGGCGGCGAGATCGTGGAACGAGGCAGGCACGCCGAGTTGCTGGCGGCGAATGGCCGCTACCGCCAGCTCCACGACAAGCAATACAACTTCGAGAGCGACAAGTTCATCAATCCCGGCGAGGATTTCACGCCCGAACTGCCGCCGATCGAACCTTCACGGCCCGCCGATGCCACCGTGCGCCTGCCATCGCTGTAGCCGTGTCGCTATGTCAGGGCAAAGTACATGCCTGCCGATTCCATCCCGACGGCTGCAAGTTGTCCATTGCGGAGGCGGCTGAGGGGACGACTCGCCCCAATGTCCACCGCCAGTCATTGTGAACTGACGGCGGACCATTTTCGACAGACTTGTGGTATATCTTGGCAGGCAGGATGGTAACTGGTATCTGTCGCGAAACTCGTTATCCGATCCGCAGCGCCGGCCGGGTTGACATCACATGTGGGGGCGGGCTTTAGCCCGCGCATTGATGATAATAACGAGGATACGGTCGATTTCATGAGCGTAATTCACTTGTCATTAAGGCGCTGTGTGGACAGAAGCACCGATCCCTCATTCAGGTTTACCGGGCACGGGCTGAAGCCCACCCGCACTGATTGGTCTGGTTGGCGGAAGATTCGGTCCGAAAAGGGAGTTTCGCGACAGTTAACTGGCTAATGCTCTTCCCGCGAGCGATTTGCCCCACTCTTTGGACAAAACGACGGCTCGTGGGAATAGATTGGCCCAGTTAACTCAACGTTAACCGGCCAATCTGTGCCATTCGGACACAAACTGCAATTCTTTGGATTGGCCGGTTAACTGACAGAAACCAACTAGCGAGCCGGGCCGCCCGGAGCAAAGGAATTCGTAACGATGACGGAACCCATGGAACCGACGAATCTAGCCGACGAAATGTCGCAGCTGTTCAATCTATCCCTGCAGATGCTCTGCATTGCGGGCACCGACGGCTTTTTCAAGCGTGTGAATCCGGCGTTCGGGCAAACCCTGGGTTACAGCCGCGATGAGCTGCTCTCCCGTCCTTTCCTGGATCTTGTCCATCCGGAGGATCGTGAAAAAACCCTGTCGGAGGTAAGCAAACTCGCCGCCGGCCTTCCGACCATCCATTTCGAGAACCGTTATCGTCGCAAGGATGGCGTCTACCGGTGGTTTTCCTGGAGCGCGGCTCCAGTGAAAGAGCGAGGGCTTATTTATGCGACCGCCCTCGATGTTACCGAACGCAAGCGGGCTGAGATTTTGTTCCGGCAACTCCTGGAGTCAACACCCGACGCCATGATTATCGTCAACAGCGAGGGCAAGATCGTCCTGGTAAACAAGCTGGCAGAGCAGACCTTCGGATATGAGCGAGAGGAAATGATCAATCAGGATATGGAGCTGTTGATCCCTCATCGCTTCCATCAGAGGCACCGGCAATACTTTGCGGGCTATCGCGCCTCCCCTCGTGTGCGACCCATGGGGGCGGATATTGAAATCTGGAGTCTCCGCAAGAACGGGAGCGAGTTTCCGGCGGAGATCAGCCTGAGTCCGTTGGAGACGGATGAAGGATTGCTGGTCCTCTGCGCCCACCGTGATGTCACGGAACGCAAACGCATGGAGCAGACGCTGCGAGAAAAGGAAGCGCAGCTTCTGGCGGCGCAAAAAATTCAGGAGCGCTTGCTGCCCGACGCCTCGCCGGCTGTGCCCGGTTTCGACATTTACGGGGTCTGCTATCCGGCTGAATTTGCAGCCGGGGATCACTTCGATTACCTGCCGATGCAGGACGACCGTATCGGCATAGTCGTGGGCGACGTGGTCGGACATGGCATCGGCCCTGCGCTTGTAATGGCCTCCACTCATGCGCATTTGCGGTCACTCGCGGAAATCTGCACGGAACCGGATGAGATTCTCTTGCGCCTGAACCGCAACCTCTTCAAGGAGACTGAGCCGAATATCTTTGTTACGCTGCTCTTTGCTTGCCTGGATCCCCGCTCCCGAACCCTCCGGTATGCCAGCGCCGGACATCCGCCGGGATACGTTCTGGACGGGCAGGGAAATGTGAAAGCTACACTTCCCAGCACCTCCCTGCCGCTCGGCATCCAGCTCGAAACCCGGTATCACATCAGTGATCCGATCGCGCTCACACCCGGCGATGTCACCCTGTTGTTCACCGATGGGCTGATCGAAGCCTCATCCCCAAGCGGTGCACCATTCGGCGTCAACCGGGTTGTCGATGTAGTCCGCCGCCATATCGACCAGACTGCCAGGCAAATCACCGAGAGCCTTTACCAGGCGCTGATGGAATATTCCGGCGGCCACAAGCCCGTCGACGACATCACTCTCGTCGTGGTCAAGGCGGAGCAGGATGGCTGAAGCACGCGTTTTTCAGTGCCTCGCCGGAACCGTAACACAATGAAGGAGGCGGTATGGAATTTCAGGAATTGATACGCGTCCGTCGCAGCATTCGCGGATATAAGCCCGACCCGGTGCCGGAAGAGATTCTGCGCCGGGTTCTTGATGCCGGGCGCCTCGCTCCAACAGCGGCGAATAGGCAACCGTTCCAGCTCCTCGTCGTAACTCAGGAAGCCACGCGCCTGCGACTTAAGGAAGTCTACGACCGAGACTGGTTTTACTCGGCGCCGCTCATCCTCGTGGGTTGCGTGGAACCTGCCAAGGCATGGCAACGTGCCGATGGATTCAATGCCGCCGAGGTCGACATTAGCATTGTCATGGATCATATCATCCTGGCTGCTGCCAATGAGGGGCTCGGCAGCTGCTGGATCTGCCACTTCAACGAGCCCAGGCTGAAAGAAATCCTTGGCATCCCTCCGAACGTGCGCGTAATCGCAATGACCCCGCTGGGATTTCCCGCAGCGCTGCCGAGGGTGTTTGAGCGCAAGTCGCTGGAGGAACTTGTGCGGCGGGAGCGATGGTAATCGATCGTGCCGCAGAGGTGGAACGCTGGCTGGACTTGCTCTATGTGGCCGCGGACGGCGCGGGCCTGCGCCAGGAGGATCGGCGCAAGGCGCTCGAGGTGGCGGCCATGCTCGAGGAAATCGAACGTGCCGTGCTGCGCCTCTCGAGTCGCTCGCCCCTGGTCCTGGTGGATGCCGCGGCCGGCAAGACGTATGTGGGCTTGCTTGCGGCCAAGCTCCTGCTGGAACCCATGGGCCGCAACGCCAGCGTAGTGGCCATTGAGCATGATCCCCGGCGCGTGGCGCTCAGCCGGCGTGCAGTGGAGCGCCTGCAAACCACGATCCCCATTGATTGTCGCGCGGCAGAGGTCGCAGACAATAGCGCCTGGCCGGCTAAGCCCTCGATTGTTGCCGCTCTGCATGCTTGCGGGCCGGCTGCGGACGCCGTCCTGGAACGAAGCATCGCTGCTGAGGCGCAGATGCTTCTCCTCGCCCCCTGCTGCACGAGCCGTGAGGTTGCCGGCGCGGACCGCGCGGAAGCGCATGCCGCGCGCCTCGGGATTCCGCACCATGCGCCTGTGCGCCGCCGCTTCATCCAGGCAATGGTGGATGCCCAGCGCACCTGGACCCTCGAAGCGGCCGGCTACGAGACCGAGGTCGTTGAGTTCGTCGGCGCCACGGTCACGCCCCACAACCTGCTCTGGCGCGCGCGCCGCGTGCAGGAGCCGGTCCGCATGGCTGCCGCCCGGCGGGCGCAGGCTCGGGTGCTGGCCCGCATGACTCAGTGAGAACCGTTTGGGCTCCTCGCGCAATGGATTGTGTCGAGGGAACTGCCGGAGGCATTGCTCGCCGCCGGCCGTCGTAGCTCGATGGGTTGCAGGACGGTTCACACCGGTGGAATTCCTAGTGTAGTGCGTCAGAAGATCCTTGACATATCCACAAAATCATAAAGTCTTTGGAATCAGCGTGTCTTACTCCCATCACTGTTTTTATACCTACTTAGATATGTAAAGAATCGTTAGACGCACTGCACTAGCTAAAGCCGCGTCTCATAATATGATGGTCCCGGTCAACCGTCATCGGGTGATTCACGAAGTTCCGCGGAAAGGCTCCCTGAAGATTGGTGGCCCTGATTGTACACTGCGGCAGCTTACCTTTGTCCAAACACATTCATCAGGCCACTGGATCTTCGATGAGTTGCCGGCCGCCGTCCAGGCCATAGAACACCTTTTGTCCCATCCGGAGCATTTACCTTTCGAGTTCACTACCGACGGGGCGGCGATCTGAATCCCATCCCGCAGCGTTCAGTCCGTGGCGATGAGCGAACTCAAGTCCGGAAGGACGGTGCTGTGGATAAAATCGGGATTTCTGATCGCAAGAACCGACTTAGGTTAGAGCGCCAATATGGCTTCAGGATTGAGCCTGACGGATCGTTCCGAGTGGGGGATGTCGAGGCGGGCGCCTGCACCATGAACATTCCAATACCTCCAACTCCGGGGCATCCAATGGCGAGTATCCGGATGGAGATTGTCGTTATGGAGATTGTCGTTGCAGAAATTCCCGCCGGCCGTAGCGACACTCCGTTGGATCTCGGTGTCCTGAAACTGCAGATTCCCGGTAAGGGTGATTAAGCTACCATTGCACCTCCGGTGGGGTTGTGTACGAATAGCCCACAATACGCCCCCAATTCATGTCCCTGGCTGTAACCTTTGGAACGGCAATACATTGTCGAATACGTTGCGCTCAGTGTTATGATGACCAATATGCACAAAAATGGAATGTCTCGAACGCTCAAATCCCATGCTGTCTTGATCCTGACTCTGGGTCTCACGGTCACTTTTGAGGGCTGTTCGCGCGCGAATCCCATTACAGAAACACAGCAAACTGCTCCATTGGAAAAACTGTTACTGCACGAAAACTACACGATGCTGCATCTCGATCCCGGGTGGGTGATTACCGTTAGCTCCACTAGCCCTACATCCGGCGGAGCGAAATCTGAGATCCATGCATACCAATTCGGGAATGTGCAGTGGAAGCAAGTATTCACTAAAATCATTCCTGAAACCTACAACGCAAGGGGCGAGATTCGTAGAGATATGTCCTACCGAGGCCATCCTATAGCAGTCGTCCGCATTCAGCACGGAGCGGAAGCCGAGACTTTGCAGGTGTATGGTCTCAGCGGTGGCACTCTCAAGCTTGTTCAGACGCTCGATGCTGGAGCGTTCGAGTGGAATTATGATACCGGCAGATTTAACGGAAAGGTGGCACTTTCAGCAATTCCTAGCGGTATGGCCGATCCCGCCGTTACGTACATTTGGGATGGCGGCAAATTTGAAGTTGTCTTTCCCAAAAAATCAAAGTGATTGGCTCGGTTGCCTTTGACGATTGGACTTGTCTGGATACGCCACTTACCGCTCGCAACAAGAATCTTCTAGCGAATTATTGCCGTTAACGCTTGGAAAAGTACCTTACGGGAATGAAAACCTAAGATTCTCCCTGGTGTGAGCAAACTGTTGTAAAATCAAGAGCATCATCTGAATAGGCGTTCAGTCTACTCTCGGAGGATCTCAGATTGAAATACTTGGTGCTGACCATAGCGCTTACTTTGGTGATCACAGTGCCCCGCCAGAATGAAACACTCCATGTGTTCAGAGCATACACGGATATTAATGATGGCAGGGTGTGCTTCGATCTTCCTGAAGGGCTGATTGATTGGAATCAGTACGCCCAACGCATTTTAGGTCAAGATGTCCTAAAAGATCCTGATCCAAATGTCCTCCGTAAAAACTACTTCGAAGTAGGACGAGTCAGCAGACTGAAGTTTGAAGCGGCTGTGCCAACGTCGATATTCCATATAAATTGGTTCCTTCTGCACGAAAATGGCTGTGACCAAGTACGACCTACACTTCTTCGCGGGGAAGTAACGTATGGGGTAGACCAAAACTTCAAGGCGATTGACCGCCGTCCTGCATCTGGCAGGGCGTGTGTTGGAAGCAGCAATAAGAACGTAAGGGCGTTTGTCATAAGAGGATCCGGCGCGACAACCTGGTCTACACATCGGTCCGCCCTGGAAACCGACACGCCAGGACATTTCTTGTTAAGTTTATTCGGGCAACGCCTCGCCTTCAGTAAACCTGAGGAAGCGGTTCCACGAGTGAAAGATGTGCTTCTCTTCAATATCAGCCAGCAAAAACCAGTGATTCTTGTTGTCTGGGATCCTGATCGGAATTGCGAAAAAGGGTGCTGCGAATTCGCCTATTCTCTTTACGAAATCGGGAGCGATGGTCACCTTCATCTGCTCGGAGAGAATTTCTATGGGTGCGACGTATGAATTTGACCAGTGCGCAACAATCCAAGTTTCCGAATGAGCGACTTACCGCTCAGCTGTATCCCTGGATCCTACCGGCTGCCGTTGCGGCAAAAGACGAACGCGATCCGGAATCGTAAAGTACCTCTACTGCTTCGTAGCAATTTCCGTAATCGTACGACCCATCTTCCGAATGCCCCCTTCTTCCCAAGAAATACTTCCTTTCAAGGTAAGGGTTTTTCCGTCGGCCGAAACCGTCCTCGTTAGCACTGACATTACCTCGCCGCGAGGGCTTTTATATGTTTCACTATAAGACCTATCATCAAGCTTCTTAAGCGATACTGTCCTACCGGGAATGCTACGAACGCCAGGATTGATGGGGTAATCCTTACCGTCAAATTTTGCATTCCAAGATCCATAAATTCCAGCGTCATAGACGATGCCGTTGGTAGTGCATTTAAGCATAAACGCAATTGACGTGCCATTAGCGCGGTCGATGTTCCAATTGCCGTTAAATGGGCTTTCTGTTGCCCACGCAAGAATCGGCAAAAGCAGCAGTACCATAAATAGTGATTTTTTCATCGGCTCTCTCCCTTGATGAAATGACACAGTTGTTCCTTGTCCATATCGTCCCGGACCCGGATTTCAGTTATAGAGAAAATAGTTTGGCGGATGCGCATTGAAAACAGCCGCCGGTAAGGGAGCCACATCCCCCCATGGGAAGTTGATGATTAGACCAGCCAACCTGTCTAACGTTCAGCATTCCGAGCGGATAACGGCCTTATCGGACAAATGGTCCCGTGGGCCCAACTTTCCGGATGAAGTCCCGTGACACCGAATGCACCTGGCTCTATGTTGCTAAACGGCCCGGGTATTTCCACCGCGATCCCCTTGACTTCAGCTCGAGAGGAGACGGAAAGGGCAACATCCCGATTGTTCCTGCTTCATTTTCCGAGATATGGCGGCAGGAGAAATCAGGCATGTGCCCCTTATCTTCCAACGATGCCCCCTTTCCCGCAGGGTGTGGTGCCATCACTTGCCCGGACCGGCGACCATGGGCGTGACAATCATGATGGCGACTTCCAGAAGGGCTCGAGAGCAATCATCGATTTTTCCCTGCTTCAAGCTGGTGCGCGCGCTTTCGATCCGCTTGCGGCAATGTTCGACCGCCTGATTTAAGTTTGATACACTAG
>CAYGWQ010000125.1:0-13974 GCA_964353465.1 uncultured Acidobacteriota bacterium
CCGAGCGTGTCGAGGGCCTGCTTGAGGAGTCTCTCCGCTTGTCTGAACGACTCCTTGGTCGCAGATAGCATATTGTAATACGCGCGGAGATAACATTCGTGCGCCAGCGCATCGGAGACCGGCCGCTCGGCGAGTTCATGCTGCTCATCCGGACTGAGCTTCACGCGCAACGCATCTGCGATGCAGCGCGCGACTTTCTCCTGGATATCGAAGACATCGTCGAGCGTGCCCGGATAGCGTTCGGTCCAGAGATGCGCGTCGGTCGCGGCATCGATCAGCTGGGCGATGATTCTCAGGTTGTTGCCGGATTTGCGCACGCTCCCCTCGAGGACGTGGCCGACGTGCAGCAACTCGCCGATCTCCCGCGTCGTCTTGCGTGTTCCCTTCAGCGTCATCGCGGAGTTGCGCGAGATCACGCGCAGGCCGCGGATCTTCGACGGCGCCGCGATGATCTCTTCCGTCATGCCATCGCAGAAATACTCCTGGTCCGGATCCGGGCTCAGGTTGGCAAACGGAATCACTGCAATCGAAGGCGTCTCAGGCTTGGCGGCTGCCTCCAGTTTTGCAGCGCCGGAACGCGGAGGAACCATGCCGGTCAACAGGCTCTTCAAGTGAAATGCCAGATCACTGGCGGACTGGAAGCGCTCGCCCGGATTCTTCTCCAGGCAGTGGGAGACAATGCGGTTCAGCTCGAGCGTAACCTCGACTCCGGAAACGCTCACTTCCGGTGCCGGATCCCTGAGGATCGCCGCCATGGTTTCCGTTGCGGTCTCGCGGGCAAAGGCGCGCTTCCCGGCCAGCATTTCGTACAGCAGGCACCCCAACGTGAAGATGTCGCTGCGCGCGTCGGCTGCCTGCCCGCGCACCTGCTCCGGCGCCATGTATCCAACTGTTCCCATTACTGTGCCTGCGGCCGTCCCAGGATCCGTCAGGGTGGTTGCGCCTTGGGCCGCTCGCGCCGCTTCTGCGACCCGCGCCAGGCCGAAGTCGAGCACCTTTACCCGGCCGTCGGTCGTGATGAAGATGTTATCCGGCTTGATGTCGCGGTGGATGATCCCTTTGCCGTGGGCCGCTGCCAGGCCGTCCGCGATGGCAGCCGCGGTTTCGACCGACTTGCGCCAGGGGAGCCGTTCCCGCTCGAGGCGGTGGCGAAGTGTTTCGCCCTCGAGCAACTCGGTCACGGCGTAGGCAACGCCGCCTTCGGCACCAAAATCGTAAATGGCGAGGATGTTAGGATGGGACAGCGCCGCCAGGGCCCGCGCCTCGCGCTCGAACCGTGCCATGTGCCCCGGATCATCCGCTACCGCCCGGGGCAGGACCTTGATGGCGACATCCCGCCCGAGTCTTTCGTCACGCGCGCGGTACACTTCGCCCATGCCGCCCGCTCCGAGCGGCTCAGTGATGCGATAAGGGCCGAGCCTGGTTCCCATCATGGCTTATCTCTCGAATGCCTCCCACTCGCGTTTGACGCGCTGCATCAGCTGCTCAAATCGGGGCTCGCCGCGCAGCTTGGCCAGGAACGGGTCGTAATCATGGAAAAAGGGATAATTAATCAGTCCCCGGTTGACGGCAGTTTCGAGCCATTTAAGGGTATGCTCTCTGTCTTCGAGGATTGCGTAAAAGGTTGTGAGGAATCCCGCCTTCATGCAGTCAATGCTGGCTGCCGCAACGATATCCGCATTCACCATTTCGGTCATTTGCCGATGGTCGCCCTGCAATGCAGACCTCAGAAGCGGGAAGCATCGCAGCACAAAGTCCGTTGTTTCAGTTCCCTCAACTGGCCCAAGAAGCCTCAGAGCTTCCTCGGCGCGATTTGAGTATGCGAGCAAGTAGGCTGACCAGAATCGAAAGACATGCATATCCAGACTTGCCCCGAGGGGTTCCCGCCTCAAGCTTTGATAGGCATCCAGGAACCGGCCTTCGAAGAAGTGGCCGAAAGCCAGCATCCAATAACCCAAGGGATTGAGAGGATCGAGTTCGATCATCCGATGGGCAATCGGAAAAGCCTCTCAGGTCTTGCCCACAAAACAGAGGCTCATGGTCAGCCACAGGCTGGCGTCATAGTCGTTGGGATCTATTGATAACGCCTGCCTGCAGCAGCAAATGCACTCTCGCTGATTGCCGCGCATCATCTGAACGTATCCCAACACCATGTGAGCCTGCGCCGTATCTGGATCCAAGCTCAGCGCTCTCCGGGCATACTCTGCAGCTTTGTCAATAGCATCCATCGGCTTCATCCCGAGGTCTGCAGATGCCATTAGTGCATAACCCTGTCCGGCATATAGGAGCGCATTCTCCCCCCCGAGGTTCAAACCGGCCTCCAATAGGCGCATGGCCTCATCAAAAGCTTCTGCAGTGAATCGATGGATTGCGCTGCGAGCCCTCAGATAGAAGTCATACGCCCGAATGTCCTCCAAGGGCTTTTTAGCGATCTGTTGATCCTCCGCGCGGGTCAGTCTGAGCCTGAGAGCCTCCACGACGGCCCGCGATACTTTCTCTTGCATGTCGAAAACATCATCCAGCATCCCACCATACTTGTTTGCCCACAGATGAGTGTCCATTGCCGCATCAATGAGCTGTACCGTGATGCGCAGGCTGTTGTCCGCCTTGCGAACACTACCTTCCAAAACGTAGCGTACGTTGAGCGCCCCTGCAATGGTGGGCAAAGCCTTGCGCGTGCCTTTGAATGCCATAGCGGACGTACGCGAGATTACCCGCAAGGCCTGGACATGAGAGAGATCGGCGATGATTTCCTCGGTCAGACCGTCTGCGAAGTACTCATTATCATGTCCAGGGCTGATGTCCTCGAAGGGCAGAACCACAATCGATGGCCGCTCCTCCGCCGTAGGTGCCGCAACACCCGCCAGCGCGCCCACCGTTCGCCGCAGCCGCTCTATATCAATCCGCAAATCCCGTGCGGCCTGGTATCGGAGCTTCCGGTCCTTCTCCAGCGCCATGATGATGATGCGCTCTAGCTCCGGCGGCACACTCGGGTTTATGTCCACCGGCGCAGTCGGCACTTTGTGGAGGATAGAGTCGAAGATCACTGCGGGAGTATTCCCCGTAAAAGCTTGCCGGCCTGTGGCCATTTCGTAAAGGACCACGCCGAACGAGAACAGGTCTGTGCGGGCGTCGAGTTCCTCGCCGCGCGCCTGTTCAGGGGACATGTAAGCGATCGTTCCGACGGCGGTCCCGGGGCTGGTGAGGAACTCTCCGGCGATTGCGGCCGTCGGTACAGCCGATCCAGCCGCGTGATGCCGTTCGAGGGCAAGCTTCGCCAGCCCGAAATCGAGGATCTTGGCCTGGCCGCGTTTATTAATGAAGAGGTTCGCCGGCTTGATGTCGCGGTGGACGATCCCTTTGCCATGGGCGGCTTCGAGGGCGTCGGCAATCTGAATCGCCAGTTCCAGCAATTCAGGGATCCTAAGCGGCTTGCCCGCAATGTGCACTTTCAGCGTCTCTCCTTCAAGCAGTTCCATGGCGATGAAGGGCCTTCCTTCAGCCTCGCCAATATCGTGAATAGTGCAGATGTGGGGGTGATTGAGTGCCGAAGCGGCGCGGGCCTCGCGCTGGAAGCGCTCGAGCGCCTGGGGATCGCGCGCCAGTTCATCGGGAACAAATTTAAGGGCGACGAAGCGGCCGAGCCGGGTGTCTTCGGCCTTATAGACCACTCCCATGCCACCGCCGCCCAGCTTTTCCAGAATGCGGTAATGGGAAACCGGCCGTCCGATCATGCTGGAAGCGCCTCCAGACGATGGCCCCGATGTTAGCACACGCGCACATATCGGAGCTGCAAAATCGAAAGGATGTCATCCCGCTACGAAACTACGTAGGCCCCGGCCGCAAGTAGGCCCCGGCCGCCGGACGGGGCTTGGGGTGTCCATGTTTGCTGAGCGCCGTCTGGCAGCCGGCGACCACTTTGTGTCCCTGCTTCGGAGCTCGAAAAAGTTGAGATCCTCGATTACAATGCTTGTATGAAAGAGCAGCAGCACGATTTTTCTGGGGTGAAAAGCGACGCATGGCAAAAGGCCCGGGACTATGGGATCGATACCGGGCAACTTGAGTTTCTCCTGACCCTCTCGCCTGCGGAGAGATTGCGCCGACACGACATCGCGCGCCCTCTTATCATCGCCGCGCGGCAAGCCGGAATTCAATATTATGGCTTCGACCCTCGACTTACTGGAACGGCTGAATAAGTATGCGGTCGAATATGTGCTGGTGGGCGGAGTTGCCGCCGTTGTGCATGGATCGCAGCTGGTGACCGGGGATGTGGACATCTGTGCCCCGCTCGACGCGCCCAATCTGGCAAAAATAGTTGCCGCCTTATCGGATCTTCAAGCGAAGTTTCGCATGACTCCGGATCGCCGACCACTTCCCATGGAACCGGAGAAGCTGGCAGGTTTCAAGAACCTAAATCTGGAGACCAACCTGGGTCAGCTGGACATTCTCTCGGAAATCGCCGGCGTGGGAGATTACGCCTCGGTCGCATTGCACACAATCACGCTGGATCTGGGGGGCGCCATCTGTCGGATTCTCGATCTGGATACCCTGATACAATCCAAAAAGGCTCTGGGCCGGCCACGCGACTTGCAGGCGGTCATCGAGCTCGAGGCCATCCGGCAGCGCCTGAAATTGAACCAGCACTGAGACACGGCCGCCTGCGCAACAAAGATACTGGTGGCAACTAATCAAATCACGCAAGAGAAACCGGGGAGGGGAAGATCAGGCCGGATTCTATGCAGAGAAGGACTATCGCAGGATGCTGGATTCGGCGACATTAAGCGGGACATTCTGGCCAACGGCGATGGCGTAATCACCGCCGTGAAAGCCCCAAGTAGGCCCCAGCCGCAGTAGGTCCCGGCCGCTGAACGGGACTTGCAGAGTCTATGTTCTCCGAGCGCCGTCTGGCAGCCGGCGCCCACTGCTACGCTCCCATGGTCCAGCGGAAGCGGCACTCATCGTCGCCTTGCATAAGCAGCTTCGGCCGGGTCAGCGTGATCTTCGGGTTGAACGCTTTGATGCCGGCGATATCAGTATGACAAATCATGGCATATCCGACGTCCCCTGCATTTGCCTCGCGGAAGGTCTTGGCCCAAAGGCATTCGGTGACCTTCAGCTCGGCTTCCTTTTCGGTGTCTTTGACAATCTCATACGTCAGGGCATGCTGATACAGCGGACCCGGCTTTTTCAGATCCGCCAGGTAAGTCGCCAGGTCGCGTTTCGGCTGCTTGCGAAACGTCTCCTCCGTTTCGCGAACCACGGCATCCGAGGCGGCTTTTTTCAGCATCTCGAGAAACTTGTCCTTGCCAGCCTGGTCGGAGAGGTTTTTCATGACGGGAATGATGCCGCCATAGCCGAATTTGAAGACCTCCTCGTAGGTCATATCCGATTTTGCCGCGGCCCTTTTCGCTAGGGAGAGGGCTTGCGGCTTCTGGTCCGCGGCCGCGGCAATCCCGGCGAGTTTGGTACAACCCAGGCAAAGCGAGCACGCCGGCAGGACCTGGAACAGAAGCTCCCGGCGGCTGGTTGTTGTTTTGCGGTTCATGATTTCCTCCTTATTGGTGCGAGCGACCTCGCTCACACCCGGTTGATTACTGCATGTTTCGAATTTGGCAGGTTCAGCGCAGGAGGGACATTGCATGGCTCTTCTCCCAGCGTGAGTTCCGCAAATCCGGATACCTGCTTTGGGCTTGCCTGCAAATACGTATGAGTTGTTGCGATGCGCTCTCGCAGGCGAGCATATCACATGTTGGCCCGAGCAAAATCCGGAAATATCCCGCCATGCAGGTCGAACTCTATCTGCTGATAGTCAACTACGGGCGTGCTTATCACACGACCGCCAGCGGGCGATTGGCGCCGAATCAGCCCGGAATTCAAGGAGCCGAACCTCAAGCGCAACCTGGAGCCTGTCGAGCGCCTCCGCGCCAGGTGTACTCCCGATGCATTAAGAACTCCGGCAAGACAAATGTCGGTTTCTATTCCGTCCAACCTGTTTGTAAGGCGGGTGCCTGCTCGAAGGACTGCACAATCGACGGATTCCACATCATTGGTCAGGAACGCGTCGCGGAAGTGGTGGATCGTTCCTGCCTCTCCACCATCAATCTATGCGAGGTTCTCGGCCGTTTTGCCCGCGACGATCATGATCCGGTCGAGGCCCTGAACCGGATTCGGGAAACGTCGATCGAAATCCTGCCCTTCGACTCCGACCAGGCCGCATTGGCGGCCGCGCTTGCGCCAGCCCTGCGTCCGAGAGGTTTGTCCTTGGGTGAAGCCTGTCTCGCCCTGGCCGTTTCCCGTGACCTTCCCGCTCTGACCGCCGATCGCGCCTGGATCGATCTCGACGTCGGGGTGGAGGTCCGAGTGATCCGCTGACGGCCTCGTTTATGATTCTTTCCGATGTAGGAAAGCATGCGCCCCTTCTTTCTTCCGGGACAGTCTTGATTGTTGCGGATAATCCGCTATACTGATATACGGAATTACGGATTTTGGAGATTACGCATGAACAATACCTTTCAAGTACAGGTGGTACGCCGGGGGGTCGTCACCCTACCCAAGGAATTGCGTGAGCGAAATAACATCAGCGAAGGTGACACGCTGACTTTGATTGACTTAGGAGATGGCGTGGTGGTCATAAGTCCGCGCCGGTCACGCGTGGATGAGATTGCCGATAAGCTTGCCAAAGCATGGCAAGGCTCCGGTGAAACGCTGGAATCGATGCTGGCCACCCTGCGCGAAGTGCGCGCCGAATATGACGCCAAGAAGCCTTAGTGTCTTTCTGGATACGAGCGTGATCTTTGCTGCTGTGCTCTCCCCGACCGGAGGCGCGCGCAAGCTTTTTCATCTGGCGGAAGCGGGTGTGTTGCGCCTCGTGGTTGGTCCAACCGTTTTGAGGGAGACCGATGAAGTTCTGCGCCGTAAAGCGATGGCCTCCCGGCCGGTGCTGGCGCAACTTCTCGACGCCGGACGGGTGAAAATATCTCCGGCGCCCACAGAAATCCAGGTTGAGAGTGCCAGGCAGTATGTTCAATATGCGCCGGACGCACGGGTGCTTGCGGAGGCCATATGCGCTGAACCGGATTGGTTTATCACCCATGACAAAGAGCATTTTCTAAACCAAAAGCCAGAGTCAAAGCTCGCCTTTGCAATCGGCACGCCAGGAGATCTGATTCAAAGCATCAAAGACGGTTTTTGCCTGCCTTGAAAAACAGGGACGTCTCCCATGTTTCCTGGATTTGTATCGATGCAAATCAGGTAAACATGGAAGACGTTCTCGATTTTGGGAAGACGTCCCCAATTTTAAATATCTTCTAGGAAATCGATATTGTTGTTTTCACACCATTGTTTGGCGCTCAACCTCAACTCGAGCTTGAGGTATCCGTACCATTCTTCGATTACTCCCAGTCGATTGATGGCCTGTTCAAATTGCGCCATGCCTTCCATTCCTCTGAGGGACTCACTCAGTAATTGTAAAATCCGGTCGTCTTCGATGGAAAAACAGAATTTCTCCATGATGCTGTACTCATTGTAGTCAGATGGAGAGGGCATTTCGACATATCTCTCATTCCCATCAAGCACGGCTCGGGCGATTTGTTTGGCATCCGGTTTCCCATCCGACTCAAATTCCACGAGGAAAGGTTTTTCTGCCTGATGGAATTCATCGAATGTGATCGGAATGATCTCGCCAGTCCTTCTGTCAAAGTAGAAGGTCGTCCAGCACACGGACGTACGCAGCCTTTCTACGATATCGCTTAAATGAACCGCTGGGTTCATTGGAATGGTCCCTGGAATTTGGGGGACAGGCTGCTCGACCTTGAGATGGTTGCAAGGAGTTCGAATCCAGGGTCGTGCTAATTTCCAGGCTGGGTTACCTGTACCCAAGACTCTACTTCTGCCATGATCATTTCCACGGCTTGCTGCATCCCTGAGGTTACAGATGCGCTCAGAGACTCGCCAAGAGTGTAGGCGTCTTCGGACTGAATGCCGAAGATGGCGACATCTTCGGGCATCGGCATGCCAAGGTGGCGGCCGAGAGCCAGGACAGTGGGAAGGTCGATCTCGTGAACTGAGCGGAGGCGGAGCGAGGTCCGGAGATCGTGCGGCTCGATCCGGACCACGGTCCCGGGTTCAAGATTGTCGAACTGGATGGAATCCACCAGGATAACCCGCCGGCATCCTGCCAGGAGTTCCATGAGTGCGAATCCGGCGACTTCCGATTCGACGACATCCACGGCAGGCCGGTTGCCGGCTCGTGCCAGGCGGCGGCCGATCTCGCGTACCGCGTAGATGCCGACCCCATCGTCGGAAAGGATCGTGTTGCCGAGGCCGATAATGCGGGTGTTCATGGAACTATTCTCGCCGAGATTGTGACACGGAAGAACACGGATTAGCACGGACCGGATCCGTGTTAATCCGTGTCCGCCAGCTAGCGGGCTTCGCGATGGATGACCTCTCCGTCGGCGGTCTTGACCTCCACGATGAGCGGCATCTCGCCTGGCAGGGAGTGCGTGGCGCACGAGAAACACGGATCGTAGAGCCGGAACGCCATCTCCACCATGTTGAGCAGGCCCTGTCCCACTTCCTTGCCCGGCTGGATGAGCTTCTGGGCCGCCCGCTTGATGGCCATTGAAATCGGCGCGTGGTTGTTCGTCGTGCCGACGATGAGGTTGGCTTCCGTGACAAGGCCGTTGCGGTCGGTCTTGTAATGGTGCGTGAGGATGCCGCGAGGCGCCTCCACGATCCCAACCCCCTCTTCCGGGGTGGCGGTGGGGAGGGTGCGGAAATTGGGTGAAGCGACCTCAGGATCCTCGGCCAGCTCGAGCAGCCTTTCGGCCGCATACAGGATCTCTATCAGCCGGGCCCAGTGCGCGGCCAGAAGCTTCTTGACCGGCTTGCCGCCGAGGGTTTTGAACATCTTCTCATATTCGGCCTGAGCCAGCGGCGTTGCCATGCCGTCGGCGGCGTTGAGCCGGGAGAGGGGCGTGGCCTGATAGACCCCCGAGTCCGGACCGTCCACCAGCCCCTTCCAGCCGATCTTTTTCAGGAAGGGGAACTTCAGGTAGCTGAACTTCTCGACGTGCTCCGAGATGTAGTCCAGGTACTCGTGGTCCTTGTACCGGAAGACTTCTTTACCCTGCTGGTCAACCACTCTGTGGTCGCCGTGATAGAAATTCACGTGGTTGTTGGCATCCACGGTGCCGATCGAGTACGAGTCCATCTGGAAGATGTCGGAAAGGACGATATCCAGATAAGCCTTGTTGTTGAGGACCACGTCTTCAAAGAGCTTGAGGGAGAACTTGGCAAATTCGACGCACGATTTTGCCTTTTCGATGATCTCCTTGCGCTGTTCCTCGGTGATCCCCTTGGAAACGCCGCCGGGGAGTGTCCACACCGGATGGGTGGACCTGCCGCCGATCATGATCTGGAGGTCCTGAGCAATGGCGCGGTGTTTGAGCACTTCGCCCGCAATCGGCAAGCCGACCTTTTCGACAACCCCCAGGAGGTTGCGCTTCGCCGGATCCGCTTCCGGCCCCACGACGAAGTCCGGCGCCGCCAGGGCGTAGAAATGCGCGATATGGCTGTGAATAAAGAATGCGCTGTAATAAAGCTCCCGCAGCTTCTTGGCAGCTGGAGGAGGATCGACCTTGTAGACTGCATCTCCGGCCTTACCCGAGGCCAGGTGATGAGCGGCCGGTCAAACGCCGCAGATGCGCGACACAACCCGGGGGATCTCCTCGATGGGCATCCCCTCCACAAACTTCTCGAAGCCGCGCAGCTCGGGCACCTGGAAGTAGCAATTCGAGACGCTGCCGTCGTCGCCGAGAAAAATCTCGATCTTGCCATGGCCTTCCAGCCGTGTAATCGGGTCAATGGAAATGCGTTTCATAAAGTCTTCCTCCTCAAGAGTGATGCGGGAATCCCGAAGCGGTTCAGGCTCCTCAGCGAATCGGGAATCTCCGCCAAGATCCGTTCAATTTCAGCTTCATCTTTGGACTCGATAACGGACGCGATGGCCGAGACGGCCTTGGCCCCCTGGTCGAGCACTCCGGGCGGCGGCCCGTAGCAGCCGCGGCACGGTACTCCGGAGAGCTGGCAGCGCGTGTCGCAGCCTCCCCTGGTTACGGGACCGAGGCAGAGGAACCCCTGCTCCAGGTAGCAGGTTTCGTGCTCGGGCTGTGCGGTTGCGATCCGTTTGAAGCCTGTGATCTTTTTTTCGTTCTTTTTGAGCTTGCACTCGTCGCACTGTGTTTTGTCCGAAGCGCCGACAACGGATCCCTTGGGCGGCAGCTGCCCGCCCACGATCGCCTGCACCACGGCCCAGATCTGCTTGGGAGTCGGCGGGCAGCCCGGAACGTAATAGTCGACCTCCACTACATGGTCCAGGGGCATGACCGTGTCGTAAAACTCGGGGATGGTCAGATCTCCTTCCGGCATTCGGGTCTTGGTCTGCGGCTCCACGCCGTCGGGATTCGCTGTCGACTGGGTGTGGTAGACCCGCTCGAAGATCGCTTTGCGATCGAAGAGGTTTGCGAGCCCCGGGATTCCCCCGATATGGGCGCACGAGCCGAAGGCGACCAGCACCTTGGATTTTGCCCGCAAAAGGTGCGCGAGGTGCTCGTTCTCCGAATTCCGGACCGCGCCGTGAAAGAGGGTCACGTCGATATGCCCGTCCGGCATGGCTTCCACGTCCGCATACTTGAAATCCAATGCAATCGGCCAGAAAACGATGTCTGCGGCCGCAGCAATGTCCAGGATTTTCTCATGCGTGTCCAGGATGGCCACGTCGCATCCGCCACAGGCGGCGGCCCAGTATGATGCCAGCTTTAATTTCGCCATCCGTCCCTCCGATTTGAATCAAAGTTCAAAAATATACCGCACTTCACCCGGCTTGTCAGGACGCTCACGCAGGGATCTTTTTCCTGCGTGAGCTCTTGAAATGTGCCGGTCCTAGTTTCCTCACATCCTCGGTGATCTTATTCACCACCTCGGCCCAGCGGTCCCCCTCCGAGGCCGATACCCATTCGAGCCGGAACCTTCCCGGTTCAACGCCGTAATCGGCCAGCATTTTCTTGAAGAGCACCATGCGTCGCATGGTCTTGTAGTTTCCTTCGATGTAATGGCAGTCCCCTGGATGGCAGCCGGCCACGAGGACGCCGTCGGCGCCGTCCGCGAATGCCTTCAAGATGAGGGTCGGGTCCACCCTGCCGGAGCACATCACGCGCATCACGCGCACGTTGGGGGCGTATTTGATACGCGCGGTTCCCGCAAGATCCGCCCCGGTATAGGAACACCAGTTGCAGAGGATTCCCACGATCTTAGGCTCGAACGTCATACAATGCTCCTTCTATCTCGGCAAACAACTGCTCATCGGTAAAGTGCCTTGCCGTAATGGCCGCACTCGGGCAGGCCGCCGCGCATGTCCCGCACCCTTTGCACAAGACGTCGTTGATAACGGAGATCTTCTTCTCTTCGTCGAAACTGATCGCGGACAGCGAGCAGAGGGTGTTGCAGATCTTGCAGCCGGCGCATTTTTCCGCGTCGACCACGCTGATGGCGGATTCGACTTCGATCTCGCCCTTGGCCATTAAGGACTGGACCAGCGAGGCTGCGGCCGAGGCCTGGGCCACGGTATCGGGTATGTCCTTGGGACCCTGGCAGGCGCCTGCGATATAGATCCCGTCGGTCGCGGTCGACACGGGGGCCAGCTTCGGGTGCCTTTCCATGAAGAATCCGTCGCCGCAGCTGATGTGGAACGTGCGCGCCAGCTTGGCCGCATCTTCCGCGGGGCTCAGGCCCGTCGCCAGGACGACCATGTCCAGCGGGATGCGCCGCACCTGGCCGATGAGCGTATCCTCCACCCTGACTACCAGCTTGCCGATCTCCTTGTCGTTCAAGGGGAAATCGGTTACCGAGGCAGCGCGTCCCCGGATGAACCGGACTCCTTCCTCGAGGAGCCGATGGTAAAACTCCTCGTACCCCTTCCCGAAGCAGCGCATGTCGATGTAGAAGTTGTAGACCTCGGCGCCCGTCTTCTCCTTGATCAGGTGCGCGAACTTCAGGGCATACATGCAGCAGACGCGGGAGCAATACTTGTTGTGGCGCTCGTCGCGGCTGCCGACACAGTGGATGATGCCCACCTGCTTGGGTTCCTGGTTATTCGCGAGCAGGATCTTGCCCCCCGTCGGACCGGAGGCGCTGTTCATTCTTTCGAACTCCATGCCCGTGAGGACATTCTCAAATCTTCCGTAGCCGTATTCCGGAATGGCGTGAGGATCGGAGGCCTTGAATCCGGTAGCCAGGATTACGGCGCCGACCTCGATCTCCTCGATCTGATCGGTCTGCTTGTGGTCGATGGCCTTGACCTCACAAACCTTCTCACACACCTTGCACTCGCCGGTCTTGAAGTGGATGCACGAATCGTGGTCGATGACGGGCTTGTGCGGCACGGCCTGCATGAAGGGGATGCTGATGGGTGTCAGGGGGCCTAGAGGCAAGGCCTGACGGACCAATTCGGAGTCGTTTTCGATGCGGATGGCACCCGTGGGGCAGACGTAGGCGCACGCACCGCAGGCGATGCACCGGGACGAGGTCTCGCCGTAGGCCGTCGAAACCTCGCGGGTGGTACCCCGGCCGAAAAAGCCGAGCACATTGGCGCCGACGATGTCGGAGCAGACCCGCACACAGAGCCCGCACAATATGCAGTCGTCATCCCCCCTGCCGAACCGCGGCTCGACAATGCCGTATTCCTTGGCGAGCTGCTCGAGGATGGGGACATGGCCGCAACGCGACATGAGCCATTCGATGATCAGCTTGCGGTCCCGCCGCACCCGCTCCGAGTTGGTAAACACCTCGATGCCGTTGGTTGCCGGGTAGTTGCAGGCCGTCACCATGCGGACCCTCTTGCCCGACCGCACCTCGACCGTACAGATGCGGCATACGCCGTAAGGCTCCAGGACCGGGTGATGACACAGGGTGGGGATCTTGATGCCCAGTTTTTCGGCAATGGCCAACACCGGCGTTCTGTCATCGGCCGTAGTTTCGATTCCGTCGATCTTGAGCTTGATGGTTTTCATGCTGCATGACTCCTAGGAACCTTATGGATTGCCTCACGCTTGCACATCTCGACGCAGGCGCCGCACTTGATGCACAGGGTCTTGTCGAGGATGTGCTGTTTCTTGACGTCTCCCATGATCGCCTTGGTCGAGCAACCGGCGACACAGGCGTGACAACCGTCGCATTGTTCCGGATCAATGACGTACTCAATCAGCTCTCTGCAGGAGCCCGCCGGGCACACATGATCTTTGATGTGCGAGTCGAACTCCGCCTTGAAGTACTGGAGCGTGGAGAGGACGGGATTGGATGCGGAAGTGCCGAGGGCACAGAGGCAGCAATCCTGCATCACCGCCCCGATTTCACGGAGCAGATCGATGTCATCCGGCTTGCCTTTGCCCTGGGTAATGCGGTTGAGGGCTTCCAGGGAGGTCCTCAATCCCTCCCGGCACGGCACACACTTGCCGCAGGATTCCTCCGTGAGGAAGGAGATGAAGTAACGGGCCACCTCCACCATGCAGGTCTGATCGTCCATCACAATCATCCCGCCCGATCCCATCATCGATCCTGCGCTTGTCAGACTGTCGAAATCGACCGGCATGTCGAGCAGATCCGCGGGCAAACAGCCTCCCGAGGGCCCTCCGGTCTGGACCGCCTTGAATTTGCGGCCTCCCGGGATGCCGCCGCCGATGTCAAAGACGATCTCGCGAAGCGTCATACCCATGGGGACTTCGATCAGGCCCGTGTTGTTGACCTTGCCCACCATTGAGAAGACCTTGGTCCCGCTGCTGCCGTTCCAGGGATTCTCGCTGACTTCGCCGGTACCCATGGAAGTGAACCACTCGGCGCCGCGGTTGATGATGAGGGGAACGTTGGCCCAGGTTTCCACGTTGTTCAGGTTTGTGGGGCCGTTCTGGTAGCCGTACT
>CAYGWQ010000126.1:0-13885 GCA_964353465.1 uncultured Acidobacteriota bacterium
TGGCGGAGCTTCGACTTCTCTCACTCGAAACGCACTCTGCCCGGCTGCTGGGCAGCGTGGAATATCTCCTCCACATATCCGGTTGGCAGCTCAGCGATTTGCGTCTTGTCGCCGCAGGCATAGGCCCGGGCTCGTTTACCGGCATACGCATAGGTGTTGCCACCGCGATCGGCGTAGCACAAATGATGTCGATCCCATTTGCGGGAATCTCCTGTCTCGATGCTGTTGCTCACCTGGTTACCGGAGTGGATGGACGCATCGGCGTTGTTATGGATGCCCAACGCGCACAGGTTTATTTTGCAGAATACTCTCGCGAGCAGGGAAGGATCCGGAAACTCGCCAAACCTGCGCTGCGGAATCCGGCAGATCTGGGAATACAGTTGAAGCGGGAGCGGCTGTACCTCGTGGGAGATGGCACTCTGCGTTATGCCGGCGAGCTAAGACCTCACAAGTCATGCTGGCCAAAGGTGATAGTGACCGAGTTGTTCCTCGCTGCGGCTTTGGGAAAAGTGGCTCTAGATCGGAAACAGACGTGGCACTCGGGCGACTTTTTGCAGGCGGAACCGCTCTACATCAGACCGCCGGATGCCTTGAGGTCAAAGGTGAATATAAGGTGAAACAGGAAGATCCTGTCCAGATTTCTGTCCTTGCCGTGCAGGATGTTCCCCAGCTGGCAGAATTGGAGGAACTGACCAGCCTCTGCTTCTGGGGAACGGAGCACTACAAGAGGTTCTTGGATCAACCGGAGTATTTCGGGCGGAAAGCGGTGGCACCGATCGCACCCGGCATACCGAAGGTGGTCGGGTTTTTCCTCGCACGATCGATTCTGGAAAACTTGGAATTGCTGAAGATTGGGGTTTATCCTCTCTTTCAGAAGCAGGGCATTGGAACCCGGCTTTTGGACGCCGCATTTGGCGAGGGGGTGAAGCGAGGCTGCCTGCGATGCTTCCTGGAGGTCCGAAAATCAAACCAGGGAGCTATTCAGTTCTATCAAAACCATCAATTCAAGGTCGCCGGCGAGCGCATCAATTACTACACTCAACCGTTGGAGGATGCCTGGGTTATGGAGCGGTGGCTCTAACCAAACATTGTGGTACTATGAATAGTGACCGCACTTATATTTGGTCATTTACGGAGCTCCGCTGCGGTATTTTACATGAATCGGTTGCCGAAAATGTCTTTGGAAGAACCTGGGATTTAGCTAGAATAGCGCGTCATGCAATTTAACTCCTAGTTACCCCCAAAAGGAGGACTCTCTTGCGGACTGCAAAGGTTAGCCTGTTAATCGCGAGTCTGGCTCTGATTTTTGTTCA
Source organism: uncultured Acidobacteriota bacterium (assembly GCA_964353465.1). Classification (GTDB taxonomy): domain Bacteria; phylum Acidobacteriota; class UBA6911; order UBA6911; family UBA6911; genus JAFNAG01. The sequence continues at coordinate 1,314 of CAYGWQ010000126.1, forward strand.
ATGCGGTGACGAGAAGGTAACCCACGACGCCATGGCCGCAATCGCAAAAAATAAGATGGTGCGTATTGCCACGGATCCCGTGAACCTTCCTTTTGAATTCGGTCTCGGCACGGATGTCCAAGGTTTCGACGTGGACCTGGGAGCGGAGATTGCAAAAGATATCGGGCAACCGGTCAAATGGATCAAGGTTTCCTACGATCGAATATTCGAGGTGTTGAAAGAAGGCGGAGTGGAACTGGTCATTTCGACGGTGGCCATAACGGATGAGCTCAAGAAGGAACTCGCTTTCTCAAATGCCTATTTTGACAGCAGCAACACGATTGCCCGGCGGCGTGATAACCAGGCGATCAAAGACCTGGCCTCGCTGTCGGGAAAGCGCGTGGGTGTGCAGGCCGGCCGTACGAGCGACTCTTTCATGACCACTCAGAAGAGCGCGACCGGAACGACGCTGTCAAAATTCAAGACGCTGGACGATGCCCTGGGCGCCCTGAATCGCGGCGAGCTCGACGCAGTAGTCGGCGATCAGCCGATTATTACCTACAGTATCTACAAAAGCTATGCGACCAACCTGATCACAACCGGGGTTGTACTATTACCCATCCAGTATGGTGCGGTGGTCCGGCCGAATGATACGGTGCTCCTTGGCAAGGTCAATGACACCATCGCCAGGCTCAAGAGTGCCGGTGAACTGGAGCGCAATCGGGAGAAGTGGTTCCAGAACGTGATGCAGATTACAAAAGATGAGCGAGACGCCCTGGCTAAAGAGGAGCTGGACAAGCAGGCACCGAAGTCCATTACGGTCAATTTTGTCAAGGAAGCCGGCAATCCAGTGAGGCTCGATCGTCTGGAAGGATTTGATGCGCAACTGACCGGCCCCGGCGGGTCTTTCAAGTCAACCCCGATCTTTGTGGATGAAGCCTCGGTGCGCGGCAGCTGCAAATTTACAGCCCCAGTTCCTCCCGGGGAGTACACCATTACCTTGGCGCGAATCACTGCGAAAGCGACCCTCACTGTGGAGAAGAAGGCCGTGTCATCGATGACCCTTGTGGTTACATTCAAATCCAAGGGCGGTCTGGACATGATGTGGAAGTAGCACTGTGATCAATGTCATTTCCGGCGGTCGCATCAAACTGGAGTGGGGGAGATGAAACATCCAATGATGCGGGCTATTCTGGTGACGGCGCTGATTACCAGCGCGGTCACCCTCATGTTGCTGCGGTGGGGCGTGCTGCCCGAGCCGCCCCGATCCAGCTCTGCGCTGCATCTTGATTCTGCCGCTGCCGCCAATCCCGCCCAGCCGCCATTGAGTTCTGATGAACAGGTCAACATCCAGGTCTACAACAAGGTGAGCCCGGGGGTGGTGAACATCACTTCGGCCGTTGTCGAATATGATTTTTTCTTCCAAGCGTACGCCAGCCAGGAAACCGGGAGCGGGATAGTACTCGACCTCGAAGGGAATATCCTCACCAATTATCACGTGATCGAATCCGCTCAGAATCTCGAAGTGGCGTTGCCCGATCAGACCAAGTACCGCGCTCGGCTCGTGGGGGAGGATCCGCAGAACGATCTGGCGGTAATTCGTCTCACCGGGGCGCCGAGAGACCGGCTTCATCCCGTGTCTCTCGGAGACTCTTCTACCCTGAAGGTCGGGCAGAAGGTGCTGGCTATCGGGAACCCCTTCCGCCTGCAGAATACACTTACCACGGGAATCATCAGCTCGCTGGGCCGAAAAATCCGGGCCGAAGGCGGCAACCTTATAGACAACATCATCCAGACCGACGCAGCCATCAACCCGGGCAACTCCGGTGGCCCGCTGCTCAATGCCGCAGGCGAGATGATCGGCATTAACACCATGATTCTCTCGCCCGGTGGCGCCAATGGTGGGAACGTCGGCATTGGCTTCGCCGTCCCGGTCAATACCGTCCGCCGGGTCGCGACGGACCTCATCAAGGAGGGGCGCGTCCTGCGTCCCGATATGGGCATCGAGGGGTACAGCATCTCGCGCAATCTCGCTTCTGCGCTTGAACTCCCGGTCGACCGCGGCGTTTTGGTGATAAGGGTGATACGCGGAGGCACAGCGGATGCAGCCGGGCTTCGGGGCTACAGCCAAGTTGTCGCCATTTTCAACGAGAGATTTCCTGTCGGCGGCGACATTATCACCGAGATCGACGGCAAGCCGATCGCCAACTCGGACGATTTAAACCTCATTCTCGAGAGCAAGCGGCCGGGAGACACAGTGCGCCTGATTTACTACCGCGGGCCGACGAAGAATGAAAAGACGATCACGCTGATGGAGCAGCCGAGGCGATTCCGCTGACCTGCTCGCGTGTTTCGGTTAAGGTAAACCACCACCTCTGGCGGTGAGACTCGAAAAACCTATGCTGCCCAGGGCGGGGTAGTGAATTTAACATGGCGTTGAATCCTGCGAGCGTTCCCAGGGTTACGAGACGGAGCCCTGAAGGGGCGTAACAGCAGAGCCCAGGGGGTGAGCCCTGGGAACAACGGCGTCCCTCGATAAAGCCCTGAAAGGGCGAAGCAGCTTGCGCCGCCCTTTCAGGGCTATATTACCTGGGCGCACATTCCCAGGGCTTACGCCCTGGGCTGATCTGCGGCGCCCTTTCAGGGCTCGGCAAGGCTTTGCCTCCCTCCGGGATGCTTCTTGAGGCCACCCGCGCTGCGGTTGGAGAGTCAGTGGAATCGCGCGCCGGCCCGTAAAGGGTAGAGCTTGTTTGTTGTTTCCGAACGCAGGCACCGGGGGATCGGCCGGAGATCCCAACAAACGCATGCTTGAAAGCAAGAACGACCTCATTGTCTTCCTGGCCTGGATGCCGATCCTTCTGGCAACTTGGCTGGCCGCCACTTTAATAGCCGGTCAAAAAAAGGAAATTCCGCCCTCCGCGGTTCCCGCAGAGCTCCAGAAGCTGGGCGATGGCATCTTTGGGCGCATCGTAAATCCAGACAGCGATGAGGTTGCCAATTGCGGCGTAGTCGTCCTCGAGAGCGGTGTACTGCTTTTCGACACGCACTTCACTCCCGAGGCCGGACAGGCTCTGGAAGAATTGATCAAGAGCGTCACCGCGCAGCCGGTGCGCTATCTTGTCAATAGCCACTTCCATCCGGATCACACCCATGGCAATCAGGCATTCGCCACGACCCGGCACATCATCGGCAGTACGCTCACGCGCCGGGACATGCTGCAAAAAGACATACCGGCATTGAACCGCATGCAGATTATTGCCCAGGGACAGGTAGAGAAATTGGGGAGGGAACTCAGCCAGGAGAAAGATCCCGGAAAACAGGAGCTGCTGCGATTGCAGCTCAAGACGCATCAAGCATTCATGCGCCGGCTTTCGTCGCTGAAGATCCTGGCTCCGTCGATGACTCTCGATTACAGTCTGAGCATCGTCGACAGTGGGCGGGAGGTGACCCTGCTGTACCTGGGCCCCGGCCATACGGAAGGTGATATCGTGCTCTATCTGCCGGAGGAGAGGATTGCGTTTCTCGGAGATCTTTTTTTTAATGACGCGCTCCCAAGCGTTGAGGATGCCTCGCTGCTCGAATGGATGAAGACCTTGCGTGAAGTGCTGAAGCTGGATGCGCGGACCTATGTTCCGGGGCACGGCCGGGTCGGAACGCGCCAGGATGTGGAGGAATTCCTCGGTTTTCTGGAAGATCTGAAGGCTTTGGTCGAACCCGCAGTCAAGCGCGGAGATTCCCTGGAACAGGTCGTCCACGATCTGCGACTCCCCCCCAAGTATGCCGCCTTCAGCTTCCAGAACTTCTTTCCCGCTAACGTGCAAAAGATGTACGCCGAACTAAAGGCAGCACGCGCTGCCGCCGCTCCAGAGAGTGCAATTAAAAAGGGGGCGCGGCCATGATCCCGCCGGAATCCGCTCAAGACCTCTGCCCCCGTTGCGGGGGCTCGGGATGGGAACGAATCGCAGGCACCGGGAGTGTCCGCCGCTGCAGCTGCCTCGACTGCGTTCGGATGGAGCGCCTGCTTTCGGGGGCCCGTATTCCGAAGCGGTACCAGCACTGCGACCTGGAATCGTATCTGCCCAATGATCCCACGCAGAAGAAGGCCAAGGCCGATGTCATTCGCTATATCGACAAGTATCCGCTGATTGATGTCGGGCTGTTGTTCCTCGGCAACTGCGGGGTGGGGAAAACGCACCTGGCCGTGTCACTGCTCAAGCAGATTATCCTCGAAAAGGGTGACTGCGGACTCTTCTATGATTTCCGCGACCTTTTTCGCGAGATCCAGGGGAGTTGGAATTCCGTATCCCAAGCCTCGGAGCTTGAGGTCTTGAGACCGGTGCTGACGGCCGATGTGCTGGTCCTGGACGAGCTAGGCGCCAACAAGCCCACCGATTGGGTGCGCGACATGATTGCTCATATCATCAACTGCCGGTACAACGACAAGAAGCTGACGATTTTTACCTCGAATTATCCGGATACCACCACTCAGCCGGGAGAAGAAACGCTAACCGACCGTATCGGTGCCCGCATGCGATCACGCCTTTATGAAATGTGCAAAGTGATCGAGATTCGCGGCAAGGACTTCCGGCGCGAAATCAAACAGGCGGACTATCGATTCTGACCATGACATCCCCAACCGACACACTAACGCCGATCGTCAAAGAGGAGACCTTTTATCTGGAACGCGTGCAGCAGGAAATACAGAAGAGAATCGTGGGCCAAACACACCTCCTCGATTCACTGATGATTGCCCTGTTGACAGGCGGACATTTGCTCCTGGAGGGAGTACCGGGCCTTGCCAAAACCCTGGCCGTCAAGAGTCTGGCAGAAGCCATCGATGTGACGTTTCGTCGCATCCAATTCACTCCTGACCTGCTGCCGGCAGACCTGATCGGGACGATGGTCTTTGATCAGCGGAGCGGAGATTTTGTGCCCCGGCAAGGGCCCATCTTCAGCAATCTGCTGCTGGCGGATGAAGTGAACCGTGCACCGGCCAAAGTCCAGAGTGCTCTCCTCGAATGTATGCAGGAAAAGCAGGTGACCTTGGGGAAGCAGAGTTACCGGCTTACCGAACCCTTCATGGTCCTTGCGACACAGAATCCGATCGAACAGGAAGGTACCTATCCGCTGCCGGAAGCACAGATGGACCGCTTCCTGATGAAGATCGTGCTAAGCTACCCGAATCGCAAGGAAGAGCGCGAGATCATGAACCGCAGCAGCGGCGGGGACGGTGCGCCCCATCTTGCGACCGGGGAAGCGGTTCCCCTGAAAAAAGTATTGGTGCCGGAGCGGATTGTGCGGATGCGGCAGATTGCCGCCCAGATCTATGTCGATGAGCGCGTCAAGACCTACATTCTGGACGTTGTATTCGCGACCCGCAGTCCCGAGGACTACAACCTGGATCTCGGTCGGCTCATTCGGTTCGGAGCCTCGCCACGCGCCAGCATCGGGATCCTGGGGGCGGCGCGCGCTCATGCGTTTCTGAAGGGGCGCGGGTTTGTGATCCCCGACGATGTGAAAAGGATCGCCCCGGATGTCCTGCGTCATCGCATCCTGCTGACTTATGAAGCGGAAGCAGAGGGAATCCGCGCGCAGGACCTCGTGGAGCGCATCCTGCACAAGGTGCCGGCGCCCTAGGATATGGTTTCGGAATTTGATGAACTCCTTGCGCGTGCCCGCAGGCTCGAGTTGAAGAGCCGGTTTCTGGCCCGCTCCCAGTATGCCGGGCTGTACCGGAGCGCGTTCCGGGGCCAGGGCATGGAGTTTGCCGAAGTACGCGAGTACGCGGAAGGTGATGAGGTGCGCCTCATCGACTGGAACGTGTCGGCGCGCCACCAATCGCTCTACGTAAAGCGCATGGTGGAAGAGCGCGAACGAAACGTCCTGCTGATATTGGATACCTCGGGCTCCCTGGCATTCGGCAGTGTGCGGCGCACCAAGTTCGACCTTCTACTGGAGATCGGCGCGCTGATGGTGCTGTCGGCGTTCTATGGCAAAGACCGTGTGAGCCTTGCGCTGGTTCGCTCTGGAGTGGAACGATTCATCCCCGCAGCTAAAGGCTGGAACCACGCCGCACGCCTGATCCGCGAACTGGCCTCCAGTGCGCCGGGAGGGTCCGCGTCCGATCTGGATTCGCTGTGGAATTTCGTCAATACTCCGGGCATTCCCCGCAGCCTGGTGGTTTTTCTGACGGATTATCAGGCGCCTCTGCAGGCTAGTCACAGCTTTGCCGCTGCATGCCGCAAGCACGAACTTGTTTTCTTCCTGGTGTCTGATCCGAGAGAATGGAGCATGCCTGGCGTCGGCCGTGTCCGGGTGCGGCATCCCGAAACCGGCCGGGTTGCAGTATTGAACACGAGCCGTGCCGCCGTGCGGCAAGAGTACGAGCAGAAAGCCCGGCAGCAGCGCTCGGCGGTGGAGCAGCTGCTGCGCAGCAGCGGCGTGGATTGGGTCGAATTGAGTACCGGGGCACACTACGAATCAACCTTGCGCCGGTTCATGCTGGCGCGTGCCACCAGGCAAAGATCCTAACCCGCTTCGTCCGCAGCCCCGGCAGCAGGGGACCAACCGGTAGAGGGATAAGCGAGCCGCACTAAAAAGGGATATCGTCGTCGGTTATTTCCACATCAGCCATCCCGGGCTCGGTTTCGCGGGCAGGCCGCTGGGCGGCAGCGACAGCGGTTTCCATGCCTTCCGGGCGGCTGCCGATCAACACGATGGCACTGGCAATCACTTCCGTAGTGCGGCGCTTATTGCCGTCCTTATCATCCCACTCCCGGGTGCGAATCCGGCCTTCCACATATACCTGGCGCCCTTTGGCCAGATATCGCTTGGCTATGTCGGCAAGTTTGTTCCAGGCCACGATGTTGTGCCATTCGGTCCGCTCCTGGCGCGTCCCGCCTTTGTCGGTCCAGAAGTCGCTGGTCGCCAGGCTGAAATTGGCAACAGGCGCCCCGTCCGGCGTATAACGGGTTTCCGGATCCTTGCCCAAGCGGCCGATAAGCATGACTTTGTTCAACGAACTCATACGATCTCCCTCTCCGTGTGCAGAATTAAAATGCCGATTTTTTCTTCACGGTAGGCTTTGCCAGCTTTGCCGGGTCGATGCCCAGCCGCTCCAACTCGGTGCGTGCGAGGCCGGCTTCGGTGGCGGTCGGATACTTCTGGATCAATGTTGTGAAGTCCGCAATGGCACTGTCGTCCTGTTTTGTAGCCAGCTTGGCTTTGCCCATCTTATACAGGGCGCTGGCCACCTTGCTTCCTGAGGCATAATCGGTCACAACTTTTTGGAACGCCGAGATGGCTTCCGGATATTTTCTGCCGTTGTAATATGCCTCGCCGATGTAATACTGCGCGTCATCCGCGCGCTCATTGGTGGGAAAATTCCTGAGAAATGCCGTGAAGCCCTCGATTGCCATGTCCACATTCCCCTGGACGAGATCATTGTAGGCCTCGCTGAAGATCTGGTCGGCAGAGAGTGCCAAGGCATCGGGATTATTCCCGGCAGATTGATAGAGGCGCGGCGTGATCGGCTTCGATTGCACCTTCATATCTGCAATCTGCTGCGCCAGTGCCGAGATCCGGGTATTGGCATCATCCATCTTGGCCGACAGTAGCTTGATTTCCTGCAGCAGGGATTGCTGCATGGTGGTGTCGCCGGAGGATTGGGTTTCCAGCACATTCGACAGCTTTCCGAGCACAAGGGAGGACTTGCCCACCTGGTCATTCAGCTGGGTCACCAGGCTGCGGATGCTGTCAGTCCGTTCGGTGAAGGTCTTGTCGAGCAGGCTGATTTGATTCTTCAGCGCCAGGACATCCGCCTGCAGGCGGATCAACTCCTCTTTCACTCCAGCTTGGGCCGTCGACGCGACCCCCAAAAAGCCGATAATAAAAAGATAAGCGATTCGTTTCATGGGCTTCTCTCCCGTGAAGGTTTGCATGCATTATTTCACAGGTACAGCAAGGCTTCAATCGGCCGGGCACAAAAAGGCCGGAGCCGGATGCAGAGCATCCTCTCCGGCCGATACTTTCACCGTCCGATCACAATCAGCGCATCACAAAGTGGGCGCACCGATTCTGCTTCCATGATTCTTCATCGTGGCCTTGTGCGAAGGGGCGTTCCTCGCCATAACTTACAGTATCGATACGGGCGGGATCGACTCCCTGGGCGATGAGAAATTCCTTTGCCGCGCTGGCACGGCGGTCGCCCAGGGCAAGGTTGTATTTTTCAGAGCCGCGCTCATCACAATGCCCCTCGATGGTGAAGCGGATGTTCCGGCGCTCATTTAGGGCGCGAGCATTCTGGATCAAAGTCTGGCGTGCATCCTCGCGGAGCTCGTAGCTGTCATAGTCGAAAAAGACATCCTTAATCATCTCCGTGAAGACCTCGGCGTCCGTCAAGGGAGGACGCGAGGGCGGGGCGATGGCCCCCTTTTCCGCGCTCACAGTAATGCGCACCTCGGCATCCGCCACACCACCCGGACCCGATGCCTTGGCACGGTAAGAGATCGAGGAAGAAGGCTTCACCGTGCGGCTGCCGGTCGCTTCTACCGTGCCGATCCCGCCGTCGATGGTGACTTCTGTCGCGTTGGTCGTGCGCCACGAGAGCGTCGATGACTGGCCGATCTCGATCGCCGCGGGCGAAGCGGTCAAGGAGATCGTCGGAGCCGGCGGCGTCGTCGGCGTCACCGCAGGGGGTGGCGGCGGGGCCGCTGCCGGCGGCGGTGCGGCCACCTTTTTGGAACATCCGGTCCCCGTAACGGCTATGCCTGCCAGAAGAAGAACGATTACGGCCAGCGGATACAGAGATTTTCTCATGAAATGGGCCTCCTTCTCACTCGGTAACAGTTTTCAATGTAGCGCGTAGGAGTGATCCATCATCATCCAACAACGCCATCGGCTACTATATCATAAGCTCCAGTGGTGCCGGTGGAAAACGGCATCTGCTGCTGGTTTTTGGCCTATCTTTCAGTTTCGGCGCACATATCCTCCCCATGCCGGACAGGTATTTGTCCCCTGGCTCGTAACCATGCGCAACTCGGGATTGATGGTGTCGGCGAGCATGATGAAAATCTGCTCACTTCCCGTGCGATTGGACTGAAACGCCAGATGGCGGCCGTCGGGGCCCCAGGAGGCACACTCATTGCTGCCGGCGTCGCTCGTAAGCTGCCGGATCTGCCCTGTACTTACCTGTGCGATATAAATGTCGTAGTTCTCGGCCATGCGCGGCTTCCAGTGAAACGCAATCCATCGGCCATCGGGAGACCATGCGGGCGAGTCTGCATCACCTCCTTCCTTCACGATGCGCCGTACATTCGCCCCATCCGTGTCGCAGATGTATATCTGGGGTGTGCCGTCGCGGTTAGATATAAATGCGATCTGATTGCCGGATGGCGCCCAGGTAGGGGATTGGTTGAGGGCGGAGCTGTTGGTGATGTTGCGCCTCTCCGATCCATCCAGTTTCGCGATATGGATATCGATGTTTCCTTTCGAATCTCTCAACGCAAATGCCAGCCGGCCGCCGTCCGGGGAGATCATGGGCGTTGAGGTCATGGAGTTGAATATCGGGAAGGGAAGGCGGGAGCCATCCAGATAGGAGTGGATGTTGATCTCCGGCTTTCCGGTCCGGTAGCTGACAAAAGCCAGCTTCGAATTGTCCGGAGACCAGGTGGGAAAGAGATTCAGGGATCCGTTGCGCGTAAACGCACGCGGATCATATCCGTCATAATCCATCACATAAATCTCTTTTGCACCGCCCCGCCGCGAGGTGTATGCGATTTTTGTGGAGGAGATCCCGCGCGAAAGGCCGGCGGTCAGCTTGGTGACGATCTCGTCGGCCCAACGGTGCGCAATGGAGCGCACCTGGTCGATGTCGCCTGAAATGCGCTGGCCGAAACTCATCGAGCGCTGCTTCATGTCGTAGGTGCCCAGCTCCGCGCGCAGAATGCCGCCATCGATCTCGACCGTGCCTGCGGTGAGAAAGCTGACCTTGAAGGGGAGAGTGCTCCAGTTTTCATAGTTAATATCCTCCGCACGCACGATGGGTTGCAGCGGATAAAAGCTCTTCCCGGCCATGGTGAAGAATCCTGAGAATTTCAAGTCAGCCCATAGCACTTCATTGAAGGCTTTTAGGATCGCAGAGAGTTCTCCAGCCTGTTCGGATCTGAGCGGCTGCACATCAGCCGCCGCCAGGATTAACTCTTCCCCGGGCGTAGGCCGGATGATTACCTGGGATTTGTCCTGTATGCCCCGCGAGGGGATCGCCAGCAGGAGAAGCAGGGTAGCAAACAAAAGTTTTCTAGGGTGCATCTCACTCCTTAGACGCGGATAACTGCTTGTCCGGCGGATAGACGAATTGGCACACAAACTGCAGCGGCTTGCCGCGCAACGCCGGTGGCGGCGGCTCCAGCGGATTCGAGGCCCGGATCGCCCGCTCGGCAGTCAGGTCCAGGGCCTCATTGCCCGAGGATTTTTCCTTTTTGATGTCGTAGATGCGACCGTCGCTTCCAACCGTGAAACTATAGACGATTTCGATGCGCTGCTGAATATCGACCGGCTTGAGCCATGCCTTGCCGATCCGTGACTCCACGGCTTGTGCATACCAGGAATCAAACATGCCTCCCGATCCCGAGCCTATGGATACCCCAAGGCCGCCCCCAATTCCCCCGCCCGCGCCGCCCGCCGCGCCGCCGCTTCCCCCCGCCCCTTTCGCACCGGCAACCGGAATTACGGCGGTCGTGGGCGCAGGAGCGGTTTTCGTCGCCTTGGCGGATTCCGGTTCCGCGGCCTTCTTGCTGCTCCTGGGCTTTGTTGAATCGGGCATGGGAACCGCCTTGACGGCTTCCTCTTTCTTGTTCTCCTTTTTGGCCGGCTTCTCGGCCGGCAATGCCGGAGGCTGCGGCGTCGTCGCAGGCTTGATCAATCCCTCGCCGCCGCCAAGGTTGTCCGCTACTCCCACGATATAAGACTCCCCTCCCGTGCCTCCCCCCGGGCCCGTCCCAATCCGTATCGGGGACAAGTCAGGCATGAAAAGCGGCGCGGCGATGAAAAAGGCCAGCAGCAAAACGTGAATGGCGATGGAGACAAGGAATGCCCGTCCATACCTCTCATCGATGAGGGGCAAATCGAGCAGAGTTCCTCGTGGCGAGGTATGGCGCATAACCTCAGGACTATCTCTTCTGCGGTGTCTGGAACGGTCTGGTGACGAGCTTTAGCTCGCTATAACCAGCACCGCGCACAATATCGATTACGGTCACAATCGACTCCCACTTCACGGACCTGTCCGCCCGCAAGTAGATAGGATCTTTCGGACCCTTCATATCCTTCTTGAGACGCCCCGGGAGGCTGGAGATATTTATCTCAGCGGAACCGTAATAAAGTATTCCCTCCCTGCTGATGGAGAGCACAACGTTGTCAGCCGGATTCGTCTCGCTGGCGGCTCTGGTCTCCGGCAACTGAACGTCAATACCCGTCTGCAGGATCGGCGCCGTCACCATGAAAATGATGAGCAGGACCAGCATGACATCAACGAGCGGCGTCACGTTGATCTCCGACAGGGAAGTGGCCGTCCGGCCCTGGGGTGTGGTGAATGCCATTAGCCGAAGCTCCTCTCGACGAGGTTCAGAAGCTCGATCGAGAAATCGTCCATTTCGGCAGCAATGTTCTTGATACTGTGAACGAACTGGTTGTATGCGATCACGGCCGGGATGGCGGCAAACAATCCGGCTGCAGTTGCGACCAGGGCTTCGGAAATCCCCGGAGCCACCGCCTGGATCGACGCCGTTTTCACCAGCCCGAGCTCGTGGAAAGCATTGATAATGCCCACCACCGTGCCCAGCAGCCCGATGAAAGGAGTGACCGCTCCGGTAGTGGCCAGCCAGCTCATATTCCTCTCAAGCACAGAGATTTCCGCTGTCGCAGCCCTCTGCAGCGAGCGCTGGATGCCCGCCAGGTTTCGCTCCGTCAGTAGCAGGTGACCGGGATTGCCGGAGCCTTCCCTGGTCTTCGAGCTCTGGAGCTGCGCATTCAGCTCCTGATAGGCTGCCGTGAAAATGCCTGACAAGGGGGTACCACGGTAGTGCTCACAGGCAATGTTCACCTCGCTGAGGCGGGCACTCTTGCGGAAAATCGCCACGAATCCACGGCTCTGACGCTCTATTTGGCGGAATGTGAGCCACTTTCTGACCATGATGGTCCAAGAGAGAAGAGAAAATAACAGCAGGAGAGCCAAAATGACCTCTGCGAATGGGCTCATCCGCAGAACCAAGTCCAGGAAACCTCCGCTGCTCGGAGGATCTGATTGAAGCGCTAAAGTCCAAGTCAAGTTTAGAATGATTCTTTCCCCCCAATTTAATTTACGATGAACACGCCCATAACGTGCAGAAGTAACATAGCTTACAGGCAATGTCAAACACTCTTCTCTCTCCGTTCCCAGGCATGATTTATCATATCCGCCGCCGCGGGCTTCCCACCAGGATGCAGGCTCACCGTGCACCGGCTACAGGCAATTGCCATGCCGCGGTCATCGGCATACCCTCTTGAAGACGCTCGATGCCCCTGAAATTGTCCAAGGAATCTGCGATAGAAGCGAAAAA
>CAYGWQ010000127.1:0-13792 GCA_964353465.1 uncultured Acidobacteriota bacterium
AGGCCGGTCTTAACAAGACACGAAGCCATTGCGGACTCTTTAGGGGATGGTAAGCAGTGCTGGATCACCTGGTTAAAGAGAAAGCCATAGACCCGATTCGAGAAGCTTTACTAGCAGGATACATCGACGAGGCCAAGCGGGCTATTCCCCTTGTCATACGCCAGGCATACTGCATCGTGGTTACCGTCTCCGAAAAGAACGAAACCCAGGCTTTTCGGCTGCAAGGAATGGATGATGCTCTGTTCAACTTGATCAAATCAGATCAGCGCTCCCGGATTCAGGAAACCCGGATCAGCGCAGATGCTTTGCTTCCCGAGGGACCTTACAACCTGTGGCAGCCAGGCGAGTTAAGCCGCTGGGCCAAGGACCTTGTCGGCGCGTTTGCTCAGTTTCCTCACCTGCCCAAGATGCTCAATCGAAAGGCAATCCTCGACACGCTCGTCGCTGGTTGCCAAGATGGGCTTTTTGTCCTGCAGTTGCGACGACCGGATCGGTCCCTGAGGAGCTTCTGGAGAACGGCGCCTGATGAAACAGCGCTCAAAGATCCTGGCCTCGAGGTTGTGCTTCCCGAGGCAGCTGAACTGCGCGACTTGGCGTATGCACAGATTTTGCCCGGCGCCCTCCCAGAACTCTGGAAAGGAAGCCAGTTGGCCACAAAGGATCTCCTGGCCTTTTTTGCTGGCAACAAGACTGTCAATGTTCCGAAGGACGGCTATGAGGAAACCCTTACTATTCCTAGGGTCAGCAGAGAGGTCCTCTTTCAGACAGTCCGGCAGGCCGTTCAGGGTGTTGGGCTCTGGCTGACGAATGGTCCTGCTACCCTACTTGGAGAGGAAATCCCTGAAGGCATCCTCACGGAGGACGCAATTCTCCATCCGCCGCCAAAACCGGTGAGTGCCCATGAACTGTTGCCGCCGAACCTTCCGGGAGCGTGGGAGGGTGAACGCACCAACGTGAAAGCCCTGGACGTCGCGCTCTCAAACAAGGTGGGCCAGAATCTCCCATGGCGGGTCCTGTACACCGCCGTCGATGGCGGCATCCGGAGCCGGATGTTCATAATTGCAGAGGACTCGGCCCCGTGGCCCTGCGATCCTGGAAACGCCCAAAACGTCAGAATCAAGATCCCAGGCGAAATGCCGCCTCCACCGCCGCCTCCACCACCTACTCCGACGGGCATAAATATTGCCGAGGCAGAGCTTCATCCCCACGAAATTCAGGAACTATCTGAAGTCCTCGGTGATTTGAAGAAGGCAGCAGCGGAGCATGACCTGCATTTCCACCTACGCGTTGAACTCGGAGACGGCAAACGGCCCATCATTGAAGTGTTGGAGAAAGTACAGAAACTCCTCTTGAAGGTTTCACCGAAGTTGCGCTTCAAGAAATCCTGAGGGAAGACAACCATGCGTTGACGTTAAGGGGCTCGATTTCATCGATCCGGTGCCGCTGGTTTCGCCGGATGAAGTGTTTCCTCCCGAGGAACTGGCGGGCAAGCACTTCAATGACTGGACGCTTGCTTTCATGAGAGGCAACAGGCCAAGCGCCTAGGGAGAGGACCGAGCCATGAGGGCGTCGCTTCTCAGACGCGCTGAGCTGATACGGAACATTCCAGCGCGGACCACGGCTCCCCAAGCCGGCACGATGTAAACGAAAAATGCCTTGCATGATGGCACAATAGCGGATATTATGCCAACTATGTTTACAAGATTGCTGCCCGTACCCGAGCAGTCCGTGTTCCTCTTCGGACCCCGGGGAACGGGGAAGTCGACATGGATACGGCAGCAGTTCCAGCCGGCGATACTGTACGACCTGCTCGATACAGCCGAGGCATTGCGCCTGAGCCGCGATCCGAACATGCTCTACCAGGAGGTGCATTCGCTGCCACCGGGAAGTTGGGTGGTGGTGGACGAGGTACAGAAGGTTCCCGAGTTGTTGAACGAGGTACATCGGCTGCTCGAGACAAAGCATCTCCGCTTTGTCCTTTCCGGTTCCAGCGCCAGGAAGCTGCGCAGAGGCGGCACGAACCTGTTGGCAGGTCGCGCCCTGGTGGAATATCTGTTCCCGATCGTTTCGGCGGAGTGCGACTTCAACCTGAATGTCGTCGATGCTCTGGTTCATGGTACGCTGCCGATGGCGTTGACCGGTGCCGACCCGCGATCGTACCTGGCGAGCTATGCTCAGACGTATCTGCAGGAGGAAATCAAGGCGGAGGCATTGACCCGGAACATCGGACACTTCGCACGTTTTTTGGAGGTCGCCGCGAGGCAGAACGCCCAGGTTACAAACGTGTCTGACATCGCCCGCGATGCCGCGGTGAGCCGGCAGACGGTGCAGAACTACTTTGAGGTTCTTGTCGACACGCTGCTCGGCCAGTGGCTTCAGCCCTGGAAGCTGAAACGATCGACAAAGCAGATAGCCCACCCGAAGTTCTATCTGTTCGATGCGGGAGTGGCACGGGCGCTGTCGGGCCGACTGCCATATCCTCCCTCGCCGGAAGAACAAGGCCCGCTCATCGAGACCTTCGTGCACAACGAGATTCGCGCCTACCTTGCGTATACCAGGCGGCGGTACCCCCTGTACTTCTGGCGCAGCTACGACAGAGTAGAAGTGGATTTCTTCTGCGAAACCGCCGCCGGTTTCACGGCTATCGAAGTAAAGGCAGCCAAGCGCTGGGACAATCGATTCTTCCGCGGCATGAGCCGCCTGCGCGATGAGCTGGGCCGCGACAGGGTCTCCTGCTACGGTGTCTGCTTCTGCCAGCGTGAGGCGAACTCGGACGGCATCCGCGTGCTGCCTGTGGCCGACTTCCTGCGCAGGCTCTGGAACGGCGAGATCATCCCGTAGGCGGTCCTTCATATCCTGTTATCCTGCACACTCACAACCTTGACCCAAATCGCTTGTTGATCCGGAGATGATTACCGGATAATCTCAAAGTATATATTCCGAAGGCACACGCTCCGCAGGGAATTGACGTTAACTCATCCTGGAGGGAGGGTCCGATCGTGACAAGATCGATTTCGGCCATCATACTGCGGCTAAAACGGCCGGGCATGGCGCTGCGTCCACAGCAGGGATTGGATCTCTCCGGCCTGACCGTCAAAGATGCGCTTACCCGACTCAGCCAGGAACAGCCGATGCTGATGTGGCTGCAGGGCGTCCACGGAATCGAAGTGCAGACACAGGATGCTCTCCATGATTCGTTGAATTTCCTCAACGCCAGGATCCCGGCATTTGAGATCCGAGAGGGGACGTTCAAAGATGTTTTCCTGGCACTCGATCGCTTCTTCGGCGCCCGGCCGCGCTCGTACACCTTTACGCCGCCATTCAACCAGAATCTGAAGACCCCAGAGCAGGCCAGGGCCTCTTCAGACCAGGTGGAACGGCTCATGACGGTGTCACTCCGGAATGCCACGGTGCGCGAAATCCTTGGTGCCGTGGCTGCAGCGCATGGCGAAATCGCATGGGAGATCACGTGGCGCGCCCCGGTCCGCACCTATGGTGCTTGTACGCTGCACGTCGTGGGCTTCAATAATTTCGGCTTGAGCGTAAGCCCCGTTGTGGGTGAGCCCATCAAGCGGTGACGGATAGTAGGAACATAAGCTGCATTTCTTTAGATCGCAGCCCGGGCTGGGAGGGCTGCGCCTGCTTCTAATATGGGGTCTTATGTTAGATTCGGCCCGTCTGCCGCGACTTCCCGGAACCCGGTGTCGATCACGAAGGACATCTTACCGCAATCCGACGCTGCCGCAACTAGCGCTTTGACACATAACTTCCAGCAAGCGGGAGCGGGTTGGTACGCCGGACAGGGGATGTGTGCGGGGTCCCCGGCCCAAAACAACAATCAGGTATATGATCCGCAGTAGCGGGCTTTGAGCCGATGCGGGAACGCCTCGCGAGGTCTGCATATGACCCCATATCAGATGTTGGGAGTGACGCATCCTGGGAGGGCTGTGCCCCAAAGGCAGCTTGTTCTTCCCATCCGTTGGGCGCGCTGTAGTGCCGACTGAACTCGCCATGCTCGGGCTGCCGCGCGATCGTCTCTCTCGCCACCGGAACACAGCTGGGCCATTCTTGCCCTGATGGTTCTGGTCTTTTGTTTGACCCCGGTGATCTGGCTCGTGATCTTCGTGGAGAAACGTTCGCGCCGGCGGGCCGTGGCTGCCAACCCGCTGCAACGGGCTCGGATGTTGGCCGGCCTGGTGTGTGTGCTCAACCTCTGTTTCCTGTTGACGGCAGCCGGAAGCTGCTCTAAAGTATGGTTACGAACGTCGACAGGAGACGCCATGACACAGCCAAAATCTGAAGTACTGCAGGGCACTCTCGACCTTCTCGTGCTGAAAACCCTCGAAACGATAGGACCGATGCACGGCTGGGGCGTGTCGCGCCGGATTCAACAAGTGTCTGATGACGCTTTGCAGCTGACCCAGGGCACGATCTATCCGGCACTTCTGCGCCTCGAGCAGCGCGGGTGGGTCGCCGCGGAGTGGGGCATATCGGACCAAAATCGGAAGGCGCGGTTCTACTCTATTACAAGGGCCGGCCGCAAACAGCTCCGGGAGGAAAAAGAGAGCTGGGAGCGCATGATGGCGATCATCAACCGGGTCCTCGAAGGTGCATAGTCGGAGGAGACGATGCTTGGATCCTTGCGTACGTTCTTATCGCGTCTTCTGCACCTGACACGCCGGTCAAAAGCGGAAGCCTCGCTCGACGGAGAACTGGAATTCCACCTGCAGATGGAGATTGAGGAAAACCTAAGGCGCGGCATGGACTCCGGGGAAGCGCGCCGGCATGCTCTCATCGCACTTGGTGGATGGGATCAGACGAAAGAGACATGCCGCGAGACCCGCGGGATCAGATGGCTTGAAGAAATCCGGCAGGACTTGCGTTACGGCATCCGGATCCTGAAGAAGAATCCGGGATTTGCCGCAATGATCGTGATGGTGCTCGCACTGGGAATTGGCGCCAACACCGCGCTCTTCAGCATTCTGAACACGGTCTTCTTCAAGCCGCTGCCTTACCCCGACGCTGAGCGCTTAGTCCTGCTGGGCGAAGCGCCTCCCCATCGGGGCCAGACGGGTGTCGTCGGCCGGTCGTCATACGAGAATTTCGTCGACTGGAGCAAGCAGAACCAGGTGTTCGAAGACCTGGCGGCCTACAGCTCTGAAGAATTCAACGTGGCCGGCGGCGGCGAGCCCGACCGCGTATGGGGAGATCGTGTCTCTGCTGCCTTTTTCAGATTGCTGCGCATCCAACCGATCCTGGGACGCACCTTTGTGCCAGGAGACTTTGCGCCGGATGGGAACCCGGTGGCCATTTTGAGCTATCAATATTGGCAGACTGCTTTCGGCGGCCGGTCCGATATTGTCGGCCGGGTCATTCGGGTCGAGGGGCATGCGACCACCATCGTGGGAATAATGCCCGAACGCTTTCGTTCTTCGGCGATGGAAGGACGCGCAAGGTTTTGGATTCCGCTCGTGCCCGCCGCGAGCGACATGAGGCATTTCTACAATGTTCTCATGGTCATGGGCCGTTTGAAAACCGGCGTTACGCTCGAGCGGGCACGCAATGACATGGCCATGATTGAGCGCCGGCTGGAGGAGCAGTATCCGGACGCATTCGCAAATCGCTTTTATCCCCCTTCGCTGCAAAAAGGCTGGGGCATCCGCATCGAAGGGATGCACAGCTACTTTGTGCGGAAAGGGACGGCTTCCGAGACCAGACTTCTCATGACCGCCTTCGGCTTTCTCCTTTTGATTGTATGCGCGAATGTGGCCAACCTTCTTCTGGCCCAGGGCGCGGACAGGATGAAAGAAATCGGCGTGCGCATCGCCTTGGGAGCGGGTAGGCTGCGAGTGGTCCGGCAACTCTTGGTTGAGAGCCTGATGCTCGCTCTCCTCGGGGGCGCGGGCGGCGTGTTGCTTGCCAACTGGTCGCTGCGGCTCTTATTGAGGGCCGGCGCAAACCCGTTCGCGGAATTCGGCGTCGGAAAGTTCCAAATCGATGGCCGCGTGCTGCTCTTCACACTCGTGGTCTCTATGGCGAGCAGCATCATTTTTGGAATAGTCCCCGCCTTGACCAGCACCCAAGTCGAACCTTTCGAAACTCTTAAGAACTTTGCCTCCGGACACTCCTCCCGAGTGCGCCGGCGCCGCCTGAGCAACATGTTGGTCGTGTCGGAACTCGCGCTTTCCCTGCTGCTCATGGTGAGCGGCGGCTTCGTATTGAGGAGCCTTTACCAGCTCTGGAGCTGCGACTGGGGTTTCCCCCTCGAAAACCGTCTGGCCATAAGCCTCTCGCTTTCTCAGAGGAGCTATGCGGAAGGAGCGAAACGGAAGCAATTTTTCGAGGACCTGCTTTCCCAGGTCCGGGCGCTCCCCGGCGTACGTTCGGCCGCGCTGATGAGAAACCTCCCGATCATGATGCAGGGGGCCGCCACACCGATAAGGGTTGAGAGGGATCAAGGGACGGACGATAGCGGGCCAATTCTGACGGCTTCCTGCAGCAGCGTGAGCCCGGATTATTGGCGGACCTTCGGCATCCCCCTGAAAAAGGGGCGCCTCTTCACAGAACGGGACACATCTCGGGATGTCGCAGTAGTGAGCGCGAGCATGGCGAGTGAGGTCTGGAAGGGGCAGGATCCGATCGGAAGTAAGATCGAGGTCTTCCGCAGCTGGTACACGGTGGTGGGCGTCAGCGGCGACGTGGTCAATCTGGGCTTTGTGCGCAAGCCTGAATATGCGATTTACGTACCCTCCTCTTTTGCGTTCGACACCGCCTCCCTCGTCCTGCACACCAGCGGTAATCCACTGGACCTCGTGCCGCCCGTCAGGGACATAATCAAGCGTATGGACCCGGATCAGCCCGTCAGCGCCGTGCGCAGCTTGGAGCAGGCTCAAGCCGAATTGGGCGAGCCCTGGGAGTTCCTGCTTGTCCTTTTGGGGAGCATCGCCGTAGCCGCGGTGCTAGTGTCTGCCATCGGCATGTATGGCGTAACGTCGCGTACCGTTGCCGCTCAAACCAGAGAGATCGGCATACGAATGGCATTGGGCGCGTCCGGCGGTTCAGTAATCGCACAGGTGGTCAGGCACGGTGCCCGGTTGGCACTCCTTGGGATTGCTTTGGGAGCAACGGCAGCTTTCGCAGCGGCAAAGGTCCTCGTATCCCAGTATTGGTGGCTCGCCTCATCCCAAATACCGGTGATTGGGCTCGTTGCCTTGTTGCTGGGAGCCGTCGCGCTGCTGGCCTGCTACCTACCGGCGCGACGCGCCAGCATAATCGAACCTGCCATTACTCTGCGATCGGAATAGCATGAGCGCGCTGCCTTCACAAAATTGGATTCTCTTCGGCATCCAGTGCTTGGACCTTAAAGGATGGGCTCGATGTGGCTGTTTACCTATTGAGCCGGAATTCACCCGCAATCACCGGTAGCTGCTCTTTCCATTCTGGAATCACTACCAGTGTATATTTCGCAGAAGCAGGATAAGATACGGAAGATGGAGCAGGATTGGGGGATCTCGACCGCAGAATTATGCGTCGCCTTTCACCCGGTTTGAAATCGCCATGATCCTCATCTGCCCGGCTGATTTCCTTGCCATCTACTTCAAATGCGAGCCGGAAGTGAGTCTGGCCGATGATCGCGTCTCCTGCATTCTCAAATTCGATCGTAAGTTCAGGCGGGAAAGAGTTCTTGAGACCAACGACTGTGACATGCGAGGCCGCCAGGAGTCTCTGCTGTAAGGCCCGGCTTTTCCACCAGGCATGAATCATCCACCCTGCGCACAGAACTACTGCGATTGTCAAACAAACGACCCGTACTTTCCGAAAGTTCATTGCGGGTTCCAATTTAAATTCGGTAGTTGCTCAGGTCCCTGCTGACGAAGCCAAGGGGCCGCCGTTGTTAAATCAACGAAGGCCCGGGGTGGGCTAATATTCCAGCACTCCATCATAGATGAATGCGGCCACCTTATGTCGGGAAAGATCCTCCGAAAGCCTTCTCTCAGCCCGGCAACATAAAATTTGCGATGACGTGAATCCTTCGCAGAGACGCGAAGGCGCCAAGACTCAACGGTAACGAATTGGATGGCCTCGTGCTTCGCGGCTTAGAGTCTTCGAAGCTGTGAACAAATCGGGGGCAGTCCACCCGCGCCCGGCTCAAGTGTTGGTAATCGGGTTTCTGAGACGGGGCGCTTGGGACGGTCCCCAATTTTTTCACAGCTTCTTCGCGTCCTTGTGGTGTGGTTCTTTGGTTGCGGGTATGCTGTGCCCTAAGTTGCGAGGTTAAGTAGCCTGTCACCAAAACTCCTGCATCTAATTGGTGATATTTTTCGTTATGACTATTGGACTGGAGTGTCGAATCGTTAGCGCAACCGTATTTGCCTTTCTGGAGGAAGTTTCTTATGACCATCTTTTCACTTTCACACCGGCACACCCAACAATGCGCCATCGTTTTGTTTCTGAGTTTCCTGGGGGGCGGGTTGGCTCTGGCTCAAGACCCGGTTGCCGGCAGCGCATCCATGACAGCCAGTCTTCCGCTCTCGCCCGTGGAGCAGGCGGAGAAGGATGGGACTGCGCTCCGGATCTCCTTGAAGGATCTGACGAAACTTGCGCTCCAGAACAACCTGGACATCGCCATTTCCGATACCAATGAGGAGATATATAGAAAGCGGGTATTGCAGGCGTATGGCCCCTATGACCCGGAGATTACCGCCAGCATGGGTGTCCAGTCCAACCGGAGACCGAACACCAACGCCACCAATCAGTCCAGCACGGGAGACTTCAATGAGACCACGGGAGCGTTCTGGAACTTCCAGTTCGCACAGAACCTCTCGACCGGGGGCGGGATTCGCGCAAGCTACAATTCCAACCGAAGTGACACCAACCAGAAGTTTGCGCTGTTCAGCCCGCAATACGGCACCGGTCTCAGCATCGAGTTCACTCAACCCCTCTTCCGGAATCGCCGGATCGATCAGACCCGCGGAACCATCCGTCTGGCAAACCTGGATGCCAGGCTCAACGACAGCCAATTCCGGCAGATCGTTTCGAGCACTATTGCCGGCATTCAGGCGCTGTACTGGGATCTGGTCGGCGCCATCCGCGGTTTCGAGATCCGAAGGGATTCCGTGAAGCTCGCTCAGATAAGCTTCCAGAACAACAGCAAATCCGTGGAAATCGGCGCCCTCCCCAGGATCTCCATCACGGAGGCGCGTGCGGAAATGGCGAACCGCGAGGTCGACATGATCGCATCGCGGGCTGCGATTCTCGTGGCCGAGAACAATCTGCGCGCCGTGATATCACCCGACCGCAATGCTGAAATCTGGCAAAAGGTGATCGTGCCCACCGACATTCCCGAGTTTGTAGAGTATCCAGTCGACCGCGCGCAAGCCATTGAAACAGCGCTTCGCAATAGGCCCGAATTGGAACAATTCAACTTCCAGCTCGAGCAAAACTCCATCAGCCGCCAAATGGACCAGAACCAGAAGAAATGGCAGGTCGACCTGGTTGCCTCGTTTGGAACCGTGGGAGTGGCCGGCCCCCAGTCCATCGATCCGGACACGGGCCTGCCCCTGATCAACCCCGACCTGGTCGGGGGCATCGGCAAAGCCAATCAAACGCTCTTCACCGGCGGCTTTACCAACTGGTTTGCAGGGTTCGACATCCGCATACCGCTGCGCAACCGTGGCCTGGATGCCCAACTGGCGCAGCTGCAGATTCAGCGGCAACAGCTCGACATGAGTCGCACGAACATGGAACAGAAAATCGCGGTGCAGGTGCGCAACGCCATCGAGGACCTCGAAACCACAAAGCAACGCGTTCAGACCGCAAGAGTCGCACTGCAGCTTGCGCAGGAGCAGCTGGAAGGAGAATCGCAGCGCTTCCAGGCGGGCATGAGCCAGAATTTTCTGGTGCTGCAACGCCAGCAGTTTTTTGCGAACGCCAAGGGAGTCGAGTTGCAGGCCCTTATCGCCTACAAGAGATCCATTATCAACCTGCAGAATGCGATGTGGACCCTCCTCGAGTCCAACGACTTTGAAGTGATCAAATCCGTCCCGCGCGGCCCTGCTAAAACCCAGTTCCGGTAATTTATAAAGGGTCGTATCTGCAAAATGATATTTCGCAGATACGACCCCGGGATCGTCATTTGCCCGAGGATGACACGGCGGCCATCGTAGGAGGGGCACACGGTCCCCGTCGCCGTTATACTCCGTCGAAAAAAGAGTGCCGCCGGAAAAGTCCCCGGCATGCTACCTGCCGCGCCGATAGAGCATCAGCGCCCGATGGCGTTGTGCGGCGTGATCCACGACAGGATCCGGATAATCGATTGGAGACGCGGTTCCCCGGGGCATGGTCCAGGGGGCGTGGACGTAGCGCGCCGGAACCCGGGCGAGTTCGGGGATCCAGCGCCTGATATAGTTGCCCTGCTGGTCAAAACGCCTGCCTTGCTCGACCGGATTGAAGATGCGGAAGAAGGGCTGCGCATCGGTGCCTGTGCCCGCCGCCCATTGCCACCCGCCGTTGTTGGACGCCGTGTCGCCATCCACCAGGTGCTGCATGAAGTAGCGCTCGCCCCAACGCCAATCGATCAGCAAGTCCTTGGTCAGGAAGGAGGCGACGATCATGCGGGCGCGATTGTGCATCCAACCCGTCTCATTCAGCTGGCGCATCGCCGCGTCCACAATAGGATAGCCCGTGCATCCGTCGCACCAGGCGGCAAATTTCGCTTCATCGTTCTCCCATTGCAGGTTCGCGTATGCAGGCCGGAAGGAACCGCGCGCCGCATGGGGGAAATACCACAGGACCTGCGCGAAGAAGTCGCGCCAGATCAATTCCCCGATCCACACGTTGACGTTGCGTGCGCCTGACTTGCCTTGCATGGCACGCGCCGACCGCACCAGCTCACGCACGGAAATGGTGCCGAAGTGCAGGTGCGGCGAGAGGTGGGATGTCGAATCGAGCGCCATGTCGTTCCGGGTTTCCGCATACCGGCTCAGCCCTTCCGGGCGGCGCAGGAAGGCGCGCAGCAGCCGTTGCGCTTCCCTTTCTCCCCCGCGCGCGAACCCGCCGTTGCGCGCCGGGACCAAATCGGCAAGCTGGAGGGACGGGATGTCCTCCGGAGTGTCCAGCCTGCCGCGAGTGGAGTCGCGGGACGGGATTTCCACGACCTGATCAAAGCGGCGGCGGTAGGGTGTGTAGACGATGTAAGGCTGACCATCGCCCTTGTATACCTGGTCCGGCGCAGCCAGGTAGGCATCGGGAAAGGATGCCATGCGCATCCCGATGCCCGCGAGCGCATGCATAACGCGCAGATCGCGGCGCCGCGCATAGGGGGTGATGTCGGCATGAAAATAGACGGCCTCCGCACGCGTTTCCGCTGCGACCTGGGCCAACTCGCGCTCGGGATCACCCTGGCGCAGAATCAGGCGGCTGCCGCGGCCGCGCAGTTGCTCATCGAGATCTGCCAGGGAATCGAACAGGAATTGACGGCGCGCAGGCGCCAAAGTCCGGCTTTGCAGCAGAGCGGGATCGAAGATAAAGACGGGAATGACGCTTGCGGCCTCGAGCAGCGCCTGGCACAGCGTCCGATTGTCCGCCAGGCGCAAGTCGCGTCTCAGCCACCAGATGATGCGCCGCTTGCCGGGCCCTCTTCCGCGCGCTGCCATGCCATGAGTTTGTAACACAAACTCCGGCCTCGGATCTGCAATATTTCTTCTCACCGCAAAGACGCGAAGGCGCCAAGAATCAAATCCAACGAACTGGATGCCCTCATGGTTCGCGTCTTTGAAAAAATCGGGGACAGTCCACCCGCGCCCGGCCAAAGTGTTGGTAATTGGGTTTCTGAAACGGAGCGCTTGGGACAGTCCCCAATTTTTTCACAGCGTCTTCGAGGTTGTGAATAAATTGGCCAAGCATGATGAAGACAGGAGTCAGGAGTCAGAATGCATCAAGATCAATCCCATGGTGGAGTGAATGTTGCAACCCAAATTAAAGGCATATTTTACGCCGCCACACGCCGATCGACTGGCGAGTCTTTCTCCTGACTTCTGACTTCTGACTCCTCCTTGCCTCCGGCAATTAGTTCACAGATATGGACTCCATACATCACCCGCTGTTTTTTTGGCCTTGGCATATGGATTGCGGATGCTAAGATTTGTGCTTGCACAAGGTTGGCAGCGAAGATCGCCGATTCCAGGGGGAGGGTATGACTAAGAGTTTTAAGTGGTTGGCTTTATGTCTGCTGGGTCTGATTGTATTGCCTGCGCTCGGGGCGGCGCAGCAGGTTTCGCTGACCATCTTTCATACCAACGACACCCATGGGCATTTGCTTCCTTTCAGCTACCCTGCGAGTGATGAGGGATCAGAGTTCGCCGGGCTCAAAGAACGGAGAGATATCGGGGGGATCGCCCGCCGGGCAGCGCTGGTCAAGAGCCTGCGTGTGGAATTGGAGCGCCGGGGCGCGGCCGTATGGCTTGTGGATGCGGGCGATTTCACCGACGGCACTTCCTTTTCGACCGAATATCACGGAGAGGCGGACGTCGAAGCGATGAACGCCGCTGGTTACACCTTCTGCACTATTGGCAACCATGAGTTGAACGCTCCCCTCGCAACGCTCAAGAGGCTCATCAGCCTGGCCCAATTCTCTTTTATTTGTGCTAATCTTACTGAAAACGTGACCGGAAAGCCTCTGGTCCCCCCTTCGGCAATCAAGCAACTGGGTCAGTTGAAGATCGGCGTTTTTGGCCTGACCACCCCATCTGCAAGCAGTTACCCGGCAGCGAAAGACCAGCTGACGATAGCCGACGAAATCGAGACGGCGCGGCGCATGACCGAAACGCTGCGACGCGAGGCTGATATCGTCATCCTGATCTCGCATGCCGGTATCGGGGTCGACGAACAGATTGCCAAGAAGGTGCCGGACATCGATGTGATCATCGGCGGACACTCGCACACGCGCCGGCCCGACGGCCAATTCTCCTGGCGCTCGGATACCCTGGAGCAAAGATCGGTTAATGGAACCATCATCGTGCAGGCCTTCCAATGGGGATGGGAGCTTGGGCGGCTCGACCTGTTGTTCGACAAGGATGAACGCGGAGTCTGGCAAGTAGGACGCTACCGCGAGCGACTGATCCCGGTCACCAAGGATATCGTGGAAGACGAGGCAGTCGCGGCTGTCGTCGCACGCTACTGGAAACCGATATCGGCCCGTTACGGGGAGGTCATCGGCCAGGCGGCAGCGGATTTTGTCCAGCGGGGGGACGATCTGGCGCAATACAACCTGGTCGCGGATGCAGTCCGGGAAACCTACGGCACGAAGATCGGACTCGAAAATACGGGTGGTGTCCGCGCTCCACTGGTCAAAGGAAATATCACCCTCGAGGATCTGACTCAAATGGATCCTTTCAACAACACGGTCGTCACCTTCAAGATTACCGGACGTCAGTTGAAAGATATCCTGTTGAGAAATAAACCCGCGGTGTCAGGGATGCACTACAAGCTCGAGGGGGGCCGACTTTCAGAAGTCACCGTGGGGCGCAAACCGGTGAGCGATGGCCGGGTTTACACGGGTGTCTCGAATTCCTACATGGCCGGCACTGCCCTGAAGGGCATCGAGGTCACAGACACCAAAAAGGTGCGGCTTGAGGTCCTTATCGAATACATCCGCAAAAAGGGAACCGTGCGCCCCGTCTATGACGGCCGCCGCATTATCCTAGACTAGTTTCTATCGCGAAACTCATTCGGCCAGCAGGCAAGCCCCAGAGACATCTGAGGTACTCTGTCAAGTTTTTTATGCTCATGATTC
>CAYGWQ010000128.1:0-13776 GCA_964353465.1 uncultured Acidobacteriota bacterium
CGATTCGGAAGACAGCCAAGCTCAGTCCACGTCGAAGTCCAAGTCCAGGTCCAAGTCCAGGTCAGCGATGCCGAAATGACTTAACTTAGCGCTTAAGGGCTTTAGCCCGCGCCCTGCGGACAACAAACACGATACGGTCGATTTCAAGCACCGAAAAGCACAACATGGAGGCGCGAAGCAGGGAGCATGGAGGCGCGAAGCGCCGGCAGAGAATAGCCCCGCCCGTGAGGGCGGGGTTGGGGGAGACAGAGCATCGAGGTCCGAAGGACCGGCACAGATGTCTTGTGCCGCACCTTCGGCGCTCATGCCATGTTCCTAGCCACCCCGGCCTCACGGCCGGGGCTATTGCCTGCCGCCTCTTCGAGGCTTCTTTTCGCGGCGGCTCTGCGGTGAAATTTGGTATTGGCTGCGACCACGCTGCATCATGGGTTCCGCGATTCAGATGCCCCAGGCGCCGCTCAGATGGATGTTGGTGCCGTTTACATAGCGGGCTTCTTCCGAAAGCAGATAGAGCACCACTGATGCGGCATCCCCGGGATTGCCGATGTAGCCGGCGGGAATATTTTTCGTCAGCTGCGCGAACTCCTCCTGCGGCATGCTGCCGGATTCGATAAATCCCGGCGATATTGAGTTCGCCGTGATGCCGTGCGGCGCCAGGATTTTGGCGAGCGAGCGCGTCAGGATCAGAACCCCCACCTTTGCGATATAGTGCGCCGTGATGAAGGGCTGTCCCACCAGCTGATCGGCCTTGGCGATACTGAAGTTGACGATGCGGCCCCATTTGCGCTCGATCATACCTCTGGCGGCAGCGCGACTGAGGTAAAACACGGTGTGGAGGTTGTCGTTGAGCATGGCGTGCCACCCCTCGTTGCTTTCCTCGAGCAGGGGCGTCCGATGGTAGGAACCTGCGCAATTGACCAGAGCGTCAATCCGCCCGAACTCGGCGGCAGTGCGCCGCACCAACTCCTCGGCCGCAGCCGGATCGGCGACGTCGGCGTTCAGGATCAAAGCCTGTTTCCCCAGGGCACGAATCTCTGTAGCCAGGGACCTCGCCTGTTCCTCACTCCTCCGGTAGGAAGCGGCCACTGCCCAGCCGCGCTCCGCAAGGGCGACGGCCACGGCTCGTCCAATGCCGCGCACCCCTCCGGTGATCAGTGCAACCCGCTGTTCCATGAGAAATCTCTCTTTCTGCACCGGGATTTGCCGTACCCCTCCGGCACCAGCAAAACACAAAAGCAAGCCGGTGTCGTGACCGGTTATGCGGTGGATCATAGCTCAAAAGTGGCCGCCAACGGCTGCAAAACCGCTACCGATATGATTCTCTATTTTGTGATTTCCCGGCATATGGGGTAATATTGCCCCGCTATCCACCCTATCAAGGCGGAGGAATATCTACGTGCGGAGCTTCCTGCTGTTTCTGGCCCGTCAAGAATCCTTCAAAAACTTCATGATGCGTTTCAAGATCTTCCGCAAGACCGCCTGGCGCTTTGTGGCGGGTGAGACGCTTGAGGACGCGGTCCGCGCAGCGCGTGAGGCGAATCGCCAGGGAATCAAGGCCACCATGGATCTCCTCGGTGAAAACACTCTCTCCCGAGAAGACGCGCTGCGGACAACGGATGAGATTCTCGGCATGATGGACAGGATTCACGCCGAGAAAGTCGACTGCAATGTCTCCATCAAGCTGACGCAACTCGGCCTCGGCCTGGGCACGGACTTCTGCCATCAAAACCTGATAGTGTTGCTCCGGCGCGCAACGGAACTGGGCAGTTTCATCCGCGTCGACATGGAAGACAGCAACTTCACCCAGCGCACCCTGGATGCCGTGATTCGAGCCCACGCGGAGTTCGGCAGCGTGGGCACCGTCATTCAGTCCTACTTGTTTCGGAGCGAGCAGGACGTTCGCCTGCTGATTGGCAGCCGCATCGGCATCCGCCTGTGCAAAGGCGCCTATCTTGAACCCGCCACCATCGCCTTCAGGAAGAAGCGCGATAACGACGCCAACTACGTAAAGCTCATGAAGCTGTTGCTGCAGAGCGGCTTGTATCACGGCATTGCCACGCACGATGAGGACGTGATCGCAGCCACCAAAAACTTCGCGAAAGAGAAAGCGATTTCCAGGGAAAGTTTCGAATTCCAGATGTTGTACGGAATTCGCCGCGACCTGCAGCAGAAACTCGTTCAGGAGGGGTACAACGTGCGCGTCTACATTCCGTATGGCAAGCGCTGGTACCCCTATTTCATGCGCCGGCTGGCCGAGCGGCCTGCCAACCTGCTCTTTATCCTCCGCAACCTATTCAGAGCTTAGCTCGCTGCGCGCGCAAACTCCAGGGGCCAAGGGGCAAAGGAATCAAGGGCTCAAGGGGACTCCTTGATGGACTCCGGCTTTCATCATTTGCACCCCTTGGCCCCTTGGCCCCTTTTGTCCGCTTGATTCCTTTGCGCCTTTGCCCCTTGAAACAACTCCAAAGGGCGTGGCCCGATCCGATTTAGTTTCAATTAGTTGTGCAATTTCCGCGACGTTAGAGGGCCACGACGTGGGCGCCGCGCTCAAGGGCGGCGGCGCGCACATCTTCGCGGCAGGTAAAGAGGAACAGCTGGCGTCTCCCCGCCTCCACTTCGAGAATCCGGAACGCGGCCGCCATCCTCTCCTGGTCATAGGCCACGAACGGCTCGTCAAGAAGACAAGGGCACGGCTCCTGGCCGTTCGCCAACAACTCCAACACGCCGAATCGCACTGCGAAATAGAGCTGGTCAAGGGTTCCGCGACTCAGGTTTTCGGCCATGCGCAATTCTGCGGCGCCCTGCTCGCGAACTTGAATCCGGAAATCCGGGTCGATTTTGACTTCTTCATACCGGCCAGGGCAGATGAGCAAAAACCGTTCTTCAACCGCGCGATTCAGCTGCGGCGCGCACACCTCCTGTTGGAGGCGCGCCAGGCTGCGGATCGACTCCAGCGCCAGGGTAAGCGCTTTGCGGTTCAGCGTAAGCCTCTGCACAGCCTGTTCCGCCTCGGCAAGGTCCTCTTCGATTTCCGCAGGGGTGCGGTAGTTAGGGAATGCCTGCCGGACCCTTTCGACAAGCCGTGCATACTCTTCCCGCTTGCCGGACAGCAGGTCCGCAAGGCGCCTCTCCTCCTGTTCTGCCTCCTCCACGGTCGGCTGGTAGGGCAGAAAGGGTATCTTCTTGCGGGAGTCGTTCTCCTCCTGGCCATCCGAACCGGAGCCTCCGCGCAGCCGCTGCAGTTCCTCGAGGCGCGCCCGCCATTGATCGAGAGTGAAGGTCCCGCGCAGGCGTTCGAACTCGCGCACGCGCAACGCCTCCCGGGAGCGGAGATCCAGCAAGCGGCGGCAGTTTTCACAGGCCTGCCGGAATTCGTCCGGAGTGGCAACACCCGCTTCGCCCAGGACTGCCCGTATGCGGGAGGCAACCTCGCTTGCCCGTGCCGCCACGATCTCCTCGTCCGCCTGGAGCGCCTCAATCTCCTGGACGACACTCCGATGACCTGCCTGGAGCTCGGCATGGCGCCGCATGTTGGCGCGCAAGGTGTCGACCGGGGCTTTGAGGTTTCCAGGGGCGCAACCCAACCCGACCTTTGCCAGGCATTCTTTGAGGTGAGCATAGACTGCCTCGGCTTCGCCTTGAATCTGGCTGTGTTGCTGCTCGGCTTCGTGAATGCGCGGCTCCAGGTCGCCGAGCCGCTGCCGGTCGAGAATGGCCTGCCGGGCGGCGGTAAGAAATTCCTCGGTCGTGGAAAATCCTGATCTGGTCACCGCCTGTTGCACCTCCCGCTGGGCGGCTTGCGCCTGCTCACGGAGGCGATTCAGGCCGAGATCGAGGTTCTGCAGATTCTGCTTCGCCTGCCGCGCGACGCTCCTGGATTTCGAGGCCATTGCCAGAAGAACTGCGCCCAGCAAGGCTAAGGCAGCGGCAACGGAGAGCCCGAAGGTCGGCAGTCCGGCAGCGGACCCTGCGATGGCGGCGCCCAGGGCGCCCAGGAGTGCCAGCGCCGCCAGGGAAACGGCGCGCCGAGTTTTGCCCACGACGCGGGCATGATCCGCCCTGCCTTGGGCGACTATCTCGGCCAGCACCATGCCCTGCTGAGATGCAGATCGTTCCTCTTCCGCGGCCTGACGCGCTTTGCGTTCCCAATCGATGTTGTCGTCCTGGAGAACCGGGTTCAACGCATCGAGCTTGCTCATCAGCGCAGCGGCTTCCTCGAGCAGGCGATTCGCAGTGCGCTGGAGGTCATCTCGTTGCCTCGACAGGCTGAGATAGTTCACGAACCACTCGGTGATCCTCTCAGGCTCGACGCTCGCTTGCAGCGCGCCGTAGGCAGCGAGCTTGCGGAGTTCCGTTTCAAATTGCTCGCACCGGGACAGGGCATCCTGCTTCAGGCGGCGGATCTCTTCGAGGCGCCGGGTGATATTGTCGCTATCCGCAATGAGCCGGTTCAGGTCATCCAACCGGTGCACAGGAAATTCAGAGTCAGCTTCCAGCGATTCGATTTCTCCTGCCAGGTTGCGGATTTCGTTGTCGACCTCCTCGAGCGTGCGCACACGCAGTTGTGCATCTCTCCAGCGGGCGTCGATCACACCCCGCCCGGCAGCCTTCAGATCCTGCTCCAATCCCTCGATCTCACTGCCGAGCCGGACGCGCTCCTGGATCCAGGCCCGGCAATGCCGGCGCTGCGTTTCCAGCTCATCGCGCTCCTCCCGGAGTTCCTGGAGGCGGTCGAGTGCTTGCTTGTAGGGCCGGGTGGGAGCACGTTCCGAACCGACGGATTCGATCGCCTCCTCCAGCTTGACGAGGCTGAGCCGCACCGAGAGCTTCTCATCGCCGGAATGGGCGAGGTTGGCAATCCTGTCGCGGAGAGTTTCCCGGTGCCTGAGCTCCGCGGTTTCGCTCTCCCGGATCACGGCAACGGACTCGAACAGCTCCTTGGACAGGCCCAAGTGGGCGGCGGCGAAAATGACGTCGCTGTTACGCAGCGTTTCGTACTGGCGTGTGATGTCCTCGCCGCCCATGGTGCGGATCTCGAATCGGCTGTCGTCGCGGCCGAAGGTCCGATAGATTTCGAGTTCGCGCCCGTTGGCCAGCTCACACCAGAGCGTGCCACCGTAATCGGGGGCGCGCCACGGCTTGAACGATTCCACCCACGATTCCAGGCGGCGCTGCGCCTTGACATCCGGGCGCAGCTGCCCGTACAGCAGAGCCACGATAAACCGCTGCAGCGTGGATTTCCCTCCTTCGTTGACGGCGTACACAACGTTCAGACCGCGTGCGAAGGTCAGCGGCAGGTTCGCAAGCTTGCCGAATCCCAGGACGTAACAGCGAAGCAGGTTCACAGAATGCGCACCTCCCGTCCGAGCAGCGCCTGCACTCCATATAGACGGGCCCGTTCCAGCAAGGGCCGATCGGCCGCATTTGCAGCCGCAAGCTGCTGGTTCAACGAGCGGGCATAATAACCGCACAGCGTCCGTTCTTTGGCCAGGATCTCAAAATCAATGGCCGGCGAAGTCCGATCTTCCCAGGCAATGTGCAAGACCTCTCCTGCGAGCCGCTCCTCGATCTCCGCCGTGGACATATCCAGGGTCGGATCAGGAGATCCTTCGATGCGCACGCGCAGGATGGTCTGGGCATCAAACGCAGAGCCGCGGCGCTTGAGGATGGCGTCGATGATCTGCTCGCGGCTGGCATATCGATCGCAGTCCAGCGTGATCGTGGCAAGTGGGTACTGATTCGACGGGCATGCTTGTACCGTGAGCGCACCCAGGCCATCGATTTCCCCCAACAGGTATCCGCAGGTTCCCTCCTCGTCCCACGCGCGTCCCTCGGGTATGCCGCAATACCAGGCTTGCGCCCCGTCGAGCGGATTCGCCACCTTCCGCTGCTGGTGATAGTGTCCGAGGGCGCAATACAGCACATTTTTTCCGGCGATCTCGCCGATGGCGAAGGGAGCGTGGGCCGGCTTCCCCGGAGGAATGCCGCCGACGTCCGATCCGTGGGCAAGAACCACGTTCCACGCGCCCCCCGGCAACACCGGAAGCTGCTGGAAGATGTGGTCCGGCAACTGGGTGCGGTTGAATCCAAAGCCGGTGAGGCGCACGCCCACGTGCGGCAGTTCGATGGAACGGAACTCCTCCGCGCGGAAAATGTGAACATTCTTCGGCCAGGATTCCTCACAGTAGGGCGAGCTCTGCAGGCAGGGATCGTGGTTGCCCGGCGCGATAAAGACCGGAACGGAACCCAGGTTCTCAAATTGCTGTTTCAGAAACTCAACCGTGTCGGGCGTGACGCGATCGTGCTCATACAGATCACCGGCAATTGCGACGAAATCCACGGCTTCGCGGCGGGCATCTTCCAGAATCCTCCGGAAGGTTCCGCGGATTGCCTCACGCTTCCGGTGTCCGAGGCGCGAGGGAAAACCGGCGGCAGAAAAGCTGGTATCGAGATGGATATCCGAAGTGTGAATAAAGCGGATGGCTGTCATGACGGCCAGTCGGGCCTACCACGCCACTTCGACGCGGCGGCGCGCATTTTGTCGAGAATCGTCAATCAACAGGTAACCGTGCTCTTTGGCAAACAGGTAGATGTCCCGGGTGAGCTCCACATCCATCGTGCAATAATCCACCACCTTCTGACGCTGTTCCGCATCTCCTGATCGCCACCAGGTGACGGACTCGGGGCCTGAGCCGGTCTTTCGTTTTCCCAGTGTGGCCTGCGCCAGTGAGTCGAGTTTGACGCGAAAGCCCAACCGCTTGCTGAGCACCGCGAGAATATCGGTGCTCTTGCGGTAGAGCGCCTCCACGGAACCATAGGCGCTTAAGACCTTGAAGTCAAATCCCTCACCGTTGAAGGTCACAATGGGCTCATACTTCTCCGTCTCCGCCAGAAGCCGTCCGGCATCTTCTTCATACCACACACGCAGTCTGTTCTGCTGATCCCACGTCACGACCAAAGCGATACGAAATTTGTCAACTGCGCCCCAACCGCCGGGGACTTCGTCGCTCAGGTACTGGGTTTCTACGTCCAGGACGAGCGGGCCGGCCTTGGCCCCGGAAAAATCAAAAGCAAGGTTTTTCATCGGCTGCATTCTGCAAACATTGGCGGATCCTTCCGCTGTATTCTGATCCACGAAACCCGCGTGAGGAACGAAAAAACCGCTTCCGCTCTTTCGCCGTTTTTGCGGCCTGCTAGTTCAATTCAATCACGTCGAGATACTCCGGAACGCTGACCTTCCACCCGAGCGTCTTGCGGATGCTCTCCGCAAGCGCTGCACTGGTTTCCGGTTCGCCGTGCACCACATGGGTCTGCTTCGGCGGCACACGGAAGGCGCTCAGCCAGCGCATGATCTCGGACATGTCTGCGTGGCGCGAAAACGAGTCGATGAGCCGCACCTGTGCGCGGACCGGCACCATTTCTCCATGGATCTTTACCGCCCGAGCCCCGTCCTTGAGAATCTGGCCGCGGGTCCCGTTGGCCTGAAATCCGACAAACAGGACCGCGTTTCTCGGGTCGGGAAGCCGGTACTTGAGGTGGTGGAGCACACGGCCGCCGGTGGCCATGCCACTGGCGGAGATGATGAGGCAGGGATACCGCAGGCTGTTGAGCTTCTTGGACTCATCGGGTGTGTGAATAAAATGGAGATTGGGAAAAATCAACGGACATTTCCCGGTTGCCTTGAAAATCGCGCGCGCCTCCGAGTCCAGGGCCTCGATATGGCGGCAATAGATCTCCGTTACGGAAATCGCCATGGGGCTGTCGACGTACACCGGCAAGTCGGGAATGATCCCCTTGGATTTCAGGTCCCGGATGGCATACAGAAGGATCTGGGTCCGCCCCAATGCGAAGGCCGGCATCACGACCGAACCGCCGCGCCCCGCCGTTTCATTGATAACTTCCGCCAGCTCGTCGGTCTCATCCTCCCCGGAATGGCGCCGGTCTCCATAGGTGGATTCCACCAAAAGATAGTCGGTACGCTCCATCGCGCTGGGATCCGTATCGATTAGGGATCCATAACGCCCCAGATCTCCCGAAAATATCACGGAGGTGCGCTTGTTGTTGCCGATCGCTAGCTGCGCTTCCACGATTGCCGATCCCAGCACATGCCCGGCATCGTGAAACCGAATACTCGAACCGTCGGCAAGCTCGAACTGCCGGCTGTATTCCAGGGGACGCATGTGCTTTACCGCCCGTTCGACATCCTGCAGCGTGTAGAGCGGCAAGGCCGGCTTGTGCTTGGTGAATCCCTGCTTATTGGCGAACCGGGCGTCTTCTTCCTGCAGGTGGGCGGCATCAGCCAGGTTGATCTCGCTCAGCTCATGGGTAACCGGTGTACTCCAGACCGAGCCCTTATATCCCTCGCGCACAAAGACGGGCACCATGCCGATGTGATCCACATGAGCGTGGGTCAAAAAAATGTGGTTAAGCGACGCAGGCTTAACCGGAAGCGCTCCCCAGTTCAGCAGGCGCAGCTGTTTGGCGCCCTGAAACATGCCGCAGTCCACCAGAAAACGGATCTTGCCCGTATCGACGAGATATTTCGAGCCTGTTACCGTACCGGCTCCGCCAAGGAATTGGAGGTGTGCCATGGGTCCCCTTTCGCATGAAAAACGCTCGATCCGGTGGATTTGAGTCTGTGGGATTCGCCGGCTCTTGTCAACTCAGAATGCGCAAATTGGAAGACAGGAGTCAGAAGACAGGAGTCAGGAGTAAGGAGACAGAGAAGAAGGGGTCGAGAGGAAGCATCACTCTCTGGGATTAAACTCGGAGATCTTCTGGGAGCCAGTTATTGTCACGTGAATGAGGCATTGCGAGGACCAATCCACCTTGTTTTTATTCTGTCTTCTGACTTCTGACTCCTGTCTCCTTTCTCCTGTCACCTGGAAGCAATGGCCTTTCATCCCCCGTGCCTGATATCCGAAATCGGTGGCGGTTGTCGGTGTTGTTAGGGCGGTGTCGAGATGCTACACTCCCATCCTTACCTGGAGCATACAACGGCCATGATCAAACTGCAGAATGTCGAGAAGTTTTTTGAGCACGGAATTACCAAAACCTGGGTGCTGCGCCGCATCGACCTGACCGTCAAAGAAGGCGAGTTCATATCCATCATGGGTCCATCCGGAGCCGGCAAGTCCACGCTCCTGCACATCCTGGGAATGTACGACAGTGATTGGACCGGGGAGTATTTCTTCATGGACGTGCCGGTGCACAAGCTCAAACACAAGGAGCGCGCCGACCTGCACAAAAGGAACATCGGCTTCGTGTTCCAGAGCTATCACCTGTTGGACAGCCTCACCGTTTATGAAAACCTGGATCTTCCCCTTTCCTACCGTAATCTAGCCAAAAAAGAACGGGAGAGCCTGGTCTGTGACATCCTCGACCGGTTCCAGATCGTGGGTAAGAAGGATCTCTACCCCACCCAGCTATCCGGCGGTCAGCAGCAACTGGTCGCGGTTGCCCGGGCGATCATCGCCAGTCCAAAGTTGATTCTGGCGGATGAGCCCACCGGAAATCTCCACTCCAGCCAGGGCAAGGAGATCATGGACTTGTTTCAAAAACTCAATGAGGAAGGGACTGCCATCATCCAGGTAACGCACTCCGAGAAAAACGCCTCCTACGGCTCTCGGATCATCCAACTGGTCGACGGCTGGGTGGTGCGGCAATAGGCAGCGGACCGAACGCACCAGGCGTCACGTTGCCGATGCCGGTCCTGCGAAAGACGCATCGCTGGCTGCGGTAATAGACTGCGGGGATTGGCCGTCACATAAACGGACCAACCAATCCCGTGCGCGTCAAAGTTGCCTGCCTGGTATCTCAAATTCTCCAACGCCGGCGGCTTACTTTTTGAGTTTCTTCTCGTTGTATTCGATCGCCTGCAAGGCCTGCTGGCCGAGCGTCTTGGCCTGGATATAATCTCCAGCAGCCATTAGACTGTTCACATCCTCGATCCGTTTGTCGATATCCG
This sequence comes from uncultured Acidobacteriota bacterium, assembly GCA_964353465.1. Classification (GTDB taxonomy): domain Bacteria; phylum Acidobacteriota; class UBA6911; order UBA6911; family UBA6911; genus JAFNAG01. The sequence goes on from CAYGWQ010000128.1 coordinate 9,968, forward strand.
CACACGCTGCCTGGAACTCCTTTTTAAGCGCAGGATTCACCCCGGCTTTGAAGGCGGCATAGCGACCCACGATGTTCGCCTGTATGTCCTTGACCTGCTTCAACATCGATTCCCGTTCGGTTTGTGCGACATCTCTGGCTTTCAGAAAACGGGTTTTTGCGCGCAAAAGAGTCTCGGTGGCCGCTGCATACTGTTGCTTGGCCAGCTGATCCTGTGCCTGATCCCAGAACTCCTTGGCGCCCTTCCATTCACCGGGCGCATACTGATCGGCATACAGATCAGCAGCCTGCTTCATGGCTTCGGCGGCAAGCTTCAATTGCTCGTCAGGCCTTGAAGCACAACCATAGCAGGAGAGAATCAGAATTATGCAAATGAGTGTCGAAATTCGGAACAAGATAGTCATAGTTGCCTTGGCGGTCCCTCCGTGTCATGAGAAAGGTAATGTGGATCGGTTCAAAACCCGGCAATTTCATGCCGCAGCCCTTAGAGTAGTTTCTGTTGCTCAACCAGCCGATCCCGATAGCGTCGTATCCACAAAAGCCGGACGCCTATTTCTTGAAGAATTCCTGCTGGTTTTCCCAGATTTCCCTCAGAGTCCTTCCGACGAGCAACTTGGCTTCATTGTACTGCCCATTCTGCATCTGGGTGGTAGCCTGGGCAATGTTGTCGCCAAGCCGATTCACAACATTGTCGAACTCCTTCTTGCGGGCAGCCGACAGTTTTTTCACATCGGGATGATCCGTCAACTCCTTGAGCCGGATCCTTGCAGTCCCCTGGTTGGCGGTAACCTCTTTGACCGCGTTCTCACGCCTACCTTTGGCGAGCGAGTGAGCCTTATCGTAGCGGGTCATGGCTTTCAGCAGCAACGTGTAGGCCTCGCTATTGCTGTTGGCGGCGAGCTTCGCGGAAGCATCCTGCCAGGCCTTTTCCGCGGCGATCCAGTCATCCGGTGCGAACTGCTCGGCATATTCAGACATGGCCTCGGCCCTGGCCTGTTCGGTCTTCTGGATCATGTCCGTAGGCCGGCCGGAACATCCGTACACGTAGAATGCGAGCGATAAAACCATCAAAAAGCGAAAAGCATGCGCAAACTTCATTGTGGCCTCCGCAGAACCCGGCGGGATACCCGCGCGGCGGTTGCAATCCGATACATTCTTCGCCGGTTATTCAGAAATCGTTTCGCCGGCGGTGTTCTTGCACCTGAGAGCTCGAGGAATGCTGAATTACCTTAAACGCCCCTATTTCACACCGGCCGGCCCAAAAAGTCAAAAGGGAATCGCAACGCCGATACCGGAAACCACAAGGGCTTCAAAGACCGCAAGTTATCGAACGTCCTTTCCTGGCGCTTTGGGTCGCAACAGTCCACTCAGTCCGACCCTCAATCGACAGCTGAAGTCAGAATTGCATTAAACAGGAGCTTGAAGGTAGCATACGGCTGGGCACGTTGCTGCACCTTCAGGGGCATGAGCACCATCCGGCCCTTGCCCAGTCTTACTTCCGCTATTCCCACTTTGTTATAGAGATACGATTCCCCTTGCAGCCATCCGCTCTTGAGAATGTTCCCGTTTGGATAGCGCACGATGATGGATGTCTTCATGGTCGGAAAAGACGGAGTCGATTCCAAAACCATCGAGTTGGCGAAATAAGCGTTGCTGTCTTCCTTCATCCCGTACGCGATCGGATTCGTGGTATCCACCAGAACGCGCACGACCGAGCCGGGACAGAAGAAGTCCTCCCGCCGGATGCCCTGCAGGCCATCGCGGTACGGGGCGGCGAATCTATCGAGCATCAGGGTGGAGCTGCGGCCGATGGTGATTACGCTGCCGCCGCCTTCGATGAAGGTGCGCAGTGCTTTGAGCCCGGACTCCTCGATTCCCCCTCGATACTGCTCCGGAACGTTCCGGCCCGTCTGCCCACTGATGATCTGCTGCGTGCTGATGTCGGGAAACACGATGACATCAAACTTGTCGGCCGGATTCCCGTTGCGCACATCCTCGGGGTGGATGGTCACAAATGGGAATTCATTCTGTTCCAGGAGCCAGCGGGTCCAGCCTTCATCCATGTTGCCGCCCCAGGGCTGATATAGGGCCGTCCGCGGGCTGCGGACGCGCAGCGCCGCAATATTGGCGGGCACTTCTGCTGCAACGGCGTCGATGCTGAGGGACTTGGCCAGCCCGGCCATGGTGGAGGCCAGGTCTTTGCCGCCGCGCACCACAATGGTTCCGGCCGGATAACTCTTCCCTGCAAGATTGGCCGGCGCGGTCATCCACGAGATTTCACTCCCGGCTTTGAGCAGACGGTTGACTGCTACGAGGCTGTTGTTCGGCTCATGGCTCAACAGGAACGCTGCGCCCTGGCCGCTGACCTTGCCTGCGGGCAGATCGATGGTTTCCAGCTTTTTGAGGTCTGCCTCGAACGGCCTTGTGACAAAGGGAGTGTCGACGCCCATTTGCATGCCGAGAGACCAGCCAGCCACATCGTAGGGGGCTCGCGGCGGCTGGCCCGGCGCCGGCGATATCCTGGGGTAGACCTGCGCTTCCAGCATATCCTTGGCGTAAGCGCGGAAAGGCTGTGCCATCAGAATTACATACGTGCCGGCCGGATAATTGACGCCGTCTGCCGTGAATGGCGCTTGAGCCTGATGAATCTCCACGCCGCCCAAGGCAAGGGTTTGCAGCAGCTTCACCACCGTGGGACGGTCGGCCTGCTCGCGCGGGATCACGATGGCATAAGGATCGACCTGCTTCCCCATTTCGATCTGCCGCTTGCCGACGCTGTAGAGCCCGTCAAGCAGCTGGACACGGAGATTGGCCGCAGTCTGAAGCAGACCGAAGGTGGCGATCCGGTTATAGTCGACAATATCCCGCAGGGTCCAGCGCCCTCCCATCCATGGGCGCGGATAGTTCGACCGGAATTGCACGTCGGTGGGCGCAGGCAGGGCCCCGCCGGCTCCCGAACCGCCGCGTCCTCCCCCCCGCCCGCCGGCGGCCGGCGGCGTCTGTCCCGGGACCGCTCGCTGCTGCTCAACAGGCGTGGCCAACTGCACCGAGGCGACTTCCGTAAGCAGGCCCAGCATGTTGTGCCACCAACCGGTCCACGCCATGGCGCCTTCCCACCAGTAGGTGTACATATCCCCGTAGATAATCCCCTCCTTGCCGGCTCTCTCGAGCGCTGCTGCCTGAGCGAAACCCAGCAGCCCGGTGTTGCGGTAGATGAGGGGATCCACGTTCGGATTGATCGGATCCATGGCCGGCATGACGAAAATGCGCGGCCCGGAATTTCCCATCTGGTGCGCGTCCAGCCACACCTCGGGGAGCCAGTCCTTATAAAGGATCCTGCCGATGAGTTGGGACTCCTTCTGTGTGAACATGTAGGCGTCCCGGTTGTTGTCATGACCGACATAGGTGTGATACAGCCAGGGCATCGGAGCATTTTCGTTGGGCGTGCCGAGGTTCTTGTTGTACCAGTCGATAACCATGATCTGGCCGTCAGGGTTCAGGCTGGGCACCAGCAGAAAAACCACGTTGTCCAAAATCGTCATGATCTCAGGGGAATTCTCCGTGGCCAGCCGGTGCACGGCTTCGAGAGTCATCTGGTTGGCGCCAATTTCGGTAGCATGAATACTGCAGGTGACGAGCACGAAGATGCGCGCTTCCTGAATCAGGTCCTGGGCTTCCTTGTCCGATGCAATCGTCCTGGGATCGAACAGCCGCCGGTTGATCTGCCTGTAGCGCTCGATGTTTTTCAGGTTGGCCGGCGAAGAGATCACCATAAGAACGAAGGGATTATTGTTCGTCGTCTTGCCAACC
>CAYGWQ010000129.1:0-13767 GCA_964353465.1 uncultured Acidobacteriota bacterium
ACTCAAACCCCGCCCTCACGGGCGGGGCTATTCTCTGCCGGCGCTTCGCGCCTCCGTGCCCTGTGTTTCGGTGGCGCAAATCCTTTCCTTCGTGCAAAGGATTTGCTTGTAAGTAGTACGAAATACACGAAAAACTGCCGGCCTTTATCTTCAGAGGGTCCTGACAATCCACTCCCCGGTTATTCCCTGATTCAGACATTTCGTGTATTTCGTGGTCTACAAAATCAGAGTTCCTGGTTTTTGGCTTCATCCCACAGAGCATCCATTTCTGCCAGGGATGCATCTCTCAACTCGCGTCCCTGCTGCTTGATTTTTGTTTCCACATAGCGGAAGCGCCGGTGGAACTTCTTGTTGCAGCGGCGCAGGGCGGTTTCGGGATCAATACCGAGGAACCTTGCGACATTGACGGCAACGAACAGAAGATCGCCGACCTCCTGGGCTACCTGCCGGCCGTCGTTGGCGCGGCTGGCTGCGATCAGTTCGGCAGCTTCCTCGTGAAGTTTCTGCAGGATACTGTCGAGATCCGGCCAGTCGAATCCTACCCGGGCCGCTTTTGCCGTCATCTGATAAGCCTCATGCAGGGCGGGCAGCTTTGTCGGGATGCCGTCCAGGAGGGATTTTCCGGATCCGGGATGAGAAGAAGACAGGATGCCTCGCTCGTCGGCTTTGATGTCTTCCCAGTTTTTCAGGACATCTTCTGCTGTCCTCAAATCGGCATCGCCGAACACGTGCGGGTGGCGCCGGATCATTTTTTCATGGAGCCTGTCGATAACGTCCGCCAGGTCGAACTCCCCATTTTCACGCGCAATCTGTGCGTGAAACACCACCTGAAACAGCAGATCCCCCAGTTCACCTCTCAGCTCCATCGCGTCGGAGGCGTCCAGGGCGTCGAGCACTTCATAGGCTTCTTCGATCAGCATGGGTTTGAGGGTTTCGCGTGTCTGCTCCTTGTCCCAGGGGCACCCATGATCTCCGCGCAATCGCGCAACCAGGTCCACCAGTTTCTGAATATCGGCCTGCTTCTTCATCCGCCCTTCCTCTCTGTCGGTCTCGGCAACCGCCTCCAATCTGGACTCTGGCTTTGAGCCGGATCGGCAGTAATATTACATCAGATAGATGGGGCAGGCAGTAGGCACTTGGCAGCAGGCGATGGGGGGAGATTCCGCCGAACGCCTGCCGCATGCCGGGACGATCGGGCAATTTTTCTTGAGGAGACGTCCTGCAGGTGATAGATTTTTTGCCTTGCATCGGGAACATCCAACCACAGAGGCGGGCTATGTCAAAAGAACAAGGAGACGAGCAGGGATTCAGGGTAACGGACAAGCGGCTCTTCAGGGAAGACGGCAAAACGCGTGAGGATTCCGCCGCAGAGGTCCGGAGTGATCCGGACACGGCAAAAGCGCCCGGGAGCGAACCACCAACCGCTGCGGCCGAAGAAGCTCCGCCCGGTACGGGCGGCCAGATTGACTTTCCTTCCTATATCCTTTCCTATTACACGCAGAGTCTGGTGCTGCTCGGTGAGGTACCCAATCCTTACACCAACAAGAAAGAAGAGGATCTGGAAGCAGCACGCCACACGGTGGATATTCTCGACATGCTCAAAGACAAGACCCGGGGCAACCTCTCGGCGGACGAAGCGCAACTTCTGGACAGCGTGCTCTATGAGGTGCGCCTGAAGTACATGGCCAAGACCAAAAAGATCAAGCTGTCGTAGAGAGGGATATGAAGGTAGTTGATCGTTTAGAGGATCTGCCCCTCGATTTGCCGCGTGTGGTGGCTACTATCGGCAACTTCGACGGCATGCATCTCGGTCACCGGCAGCTCATGGGGGACCTTGTCGTGCGCGCGGAGCGCATTCAGGGAACGCCGGCAGTGGTGACGTTTCACCCCCACCCACTTCAAGTGCTGGCGCCGAACAATGCGCCCAGACAGATCCAGACTCTCGACCAGAAGTTGGCGGCCTTAGAGGAACTCGGCATCCGCCTGGTGATCGTAATTCCCTTTACGCGGGAATTTGCCCAGACAAGCGCGCGTGATTTTGCGGTGCGGATCCTCCACGAGAAACTCAGGCTCCAGGAAATCTACGTGGGTCCCAACTTTGCCTTCGGCCACCGCCGCGAGGGGAGCTTCAACTTGCTCAAAGAGATCGGCGCGGAGAAGGGCTTTTTCGTCGGCAGGATTCATCAAGTGCAGTTTCGCGGCAGCCGGGTGTCGAGTACCGCGGTGCGCCAGGCTCTGTGCGCCGGCCAGGTTTGCCTGGCTCGCCGTCTCCTCGGCCGGCCCTATGCCCTGCAGGGAGAAATCGTTCACGGCACGGCGATCGGGACCGGCATCCGGGTGCCCACCGCGAACCTGCGCACCGCGAACGAGCTGATCCCGCGGAACGGAGTCTATGCGGCCATGCTCACCTGCGCGGGCCGGCGGTACCGGGGTGTCACCAATATCGGAGTGCGCCCGACCGTGACTCAAGACCCTGCCTCCGTGGAACCGGTCGTCGAAACGCACCTTCTCGATTTCGAGGGAGACTTATACGGCCGCGAAATCAGCCTCGAACTGCTCCTGTACTTGCGAGAGGAACGGCGCTTTGACAATGTGCAGGCGCTGGCGGGCCAGATTCGCCGCGATATTGAGCGGGCGCGCCGATATTTCCGCTGGTTTGAAAAAGCAACATCGGGTGTGGGGATCGGCGACTTCGGGATCGGGCAGTTACGGTCGTGAGACTGGGCGCTGCGCTCTGCTGCGAATTCTAAAGGATATTGGAGGCTGCTGTGGCAATAACGCGTGCTGAAGTGCTGAAAATCGCAGCGCTGGCCCATCTCCAATTCAGTGAGCCGGATTTGGAGGATTTTATCGCGCAGTTTCAACACATTCTCAACTATATCGAGAAGCTGAAGGAAGTGGAGGTCGATGGCGTTGCCCCGACGAGCCACGTTGCGCTGGTTGGGCATGCTGAGATGCCCGTTTTTCGGGAGGATGAGGTGCACTCCTCCCTGCCTGCAGAGGAGGCTCTCCTGAATGCACCGGACCGTGGAGATGACCACTTCCGGGTTCCCAAGGTTCTCTAAGGCATGAATCCAAGATTGAGGTTGCCGTGGATCTGAAGAGTGCGCTGAATGTCCGGGATGCGGTGAATGCCGGCAGGACCTCGGCGGTGGAGGTGGCACGCGCCGCCCTGGCCCGCATTGAGGCTGCGGACCGCACGCTTGGCGCCTTCATCACGGTGGATAGGGAGCAGGTTCTTGCCCGGGCCGCGGAGGCGGATCGCCGGGCGCGAGCTTCTGGGGCGTTGCCGCTTGCTGGCGTCCCCGTGGCGGTCAAGGACAACATCTGCACGCGGCATCTCAGGACCACTTGCTGCTCCAGGATTCTCGATAATTTCAGGCCTCCCTACCATGCCACTGCGGTTGAACGGCTGGAACAAGCGGGGGCGGTCATCATCGGCAAGGCCAATTGCGACGAGTTTGCCATGGGCTCCTCAACGGAGAACTCGGCCTACCAGATAACGCGGAATCCGTATGATCTCGAGCGCGTCGCCGGCGGCAGCAGCGGCGGCAGCGCCGCCGCGATCGCGGCCGGGATGGCTACGCTCGCACTCGGTTCTGAAACCGGGGGATCTGTGCGTCAGCCTGCGTCGTTCTGCAATGTATTGGGGATGAAGCCGACCTACGGCAGAGTATCCCGTTATGGCCTGGTTGCTTTCGCCTCCTCGCTTGATTGCATCGGGCCATTTGCTCACAGTCCGCGCGACCTGGCACTGCTGCTGTCGGTGATTGCCGGACATGATCCCCGCGATGCAACCTCTGCGCTCGTCCCCGTTCCCGATTATGTTTCCGAGATGTGCCGGCCGGTGACGGGCATGCGGATGGGGATCCCGCGGGAGTATTTCGGCACCGGGCTTGACCCGGCGGTGCGAACCGTGGTCGACCGGGCGCTGCGCAACGCCGGGGCTCTGGGTTGCTCACTGGTCGAAGTGTCGATGCCGCACACGGAATACGCCATCGCCGACTACTACATCATTGCCCCTGCCGAAGCGAGCTCCAACCTGGCCCGGTACGATGCGGTTCGCTACGGCTTCCGGGCCCCCCGGCCGGCGGATCTCCCGGATATGTACCGGCAGAGCCGCAGCGCAGGCTTCGGCGCTGAAGTGAAACGTCGCATCATGATCGGCACCTACGCGCTTTCGTCGGGCTATTATGAAGCTTATTACGACCGCGCCATGCGGGTGCGCACCTTGATCAGGCGCGATTTCGAAAAAGCATTCGAGAAGGCGGACGCCCTGTTGACTCCGGTGAGCCCCACCCCGGCATTCAAGATCGGCGAAAAGACACAGGATCCCCTGGAAATGTATCTTTCCGATATTTACACGGTTACGGCCAATTTGTCGGGCGTGCCGTCGCTCTCATTGCCCTGTGGATTCACACCGGCCGGATTGCCCGTGGGGTTGCAGGTCATGACCAACCAGTTCGAAGAGTCTGCCATCCTGCGGTTTGCCGAAGCCTTCATGCAGGCCTTCCCGGTTGCCGCCCTCCCCCTCAAAGTATAGAGGAGCAATACGATCCGTGAAGATCCCCAAGTCATGCATGGACCTCGGTGGGCTTCGAGGTCTTCGTGGTTTGAATATTTTTGGCTCAATTCGCACCCCGGGCACTTAGAAGAAGTGTGAGACGAGCATGGCTTGCGATTCCACTTGCATTCTTTTCGGCAGACGCTGCCGCCGCGCCGGGCGCTCTGCAATCTTTGGCCGAGGCAGCACGCAGGGAAGCCGAACGACGGCAGAAGCTTGATCAGGAGGGAGTCCCGGCGAAGAGAATCGAGGCGGCCGATATGGCGCGGCTCGCGCCCGGCGGCGCGATCAGCACCTTCTCTCCGGGATCCGCTCTGACGCCTGCAAATCTGCCTGCACCCAAACCCGAACCGCGGGCATCCTTGCGCTCGTTTCAAACGCGGCTGCAAAAGCTGGATCGCGACATTCAGCAGGCTGAGGGGCAGCTCAAGCAGCTCAGGGCGCGCGCGGATGCTGAGCGCTGGGCGCCCGTCAGGACGCTTAAAGGATCCAAAGGATCGGATCCCTCTTTGACACAAGAGAAGCTGCGCAGGCAAATCGAAGATCTGGAAGGGAAACTCGCGCGCTTGCGCCTGGAACGAGGAGACACGTTTTTTGCCGGCCGCAAGGCGGGATTCCTCCCCGGCGAGTTGGAGAACCGGGGAATCATCCGCTAGCCTTCAAAAAAAACAGAACCACGAAATACACGAAATACAAAAAAGATAACTTTCGTGTATTTCGTGGTTTCTAAAGAGAGGGACACGGCGTGGCGTGCCCCTCTCCGGACAAGCGGACGGCAAGCTAGAAATTGAGGCGCAGGACGATCTGAATGTTTCTCGGGCCGCCATTGGTCCCCGTCACCTGGCCGCAGGTGTCGCCAGCGCTGGTGCAGGTTGTTCCGGTGAAGTTGGTCTTATTGAAGGCATTCAGGAATTCGCCGCGCAGCTCGAAATTTTTCTGTTCGGTGAACCTGATTTTCTTTACCAGGCTCAAATCGAAATTCCAGAAGCTCGGGCCTCGGCCGTACAGGGTCAGCGGTGCGCACTGGCCGTTGTAAATCTGTATGCAATTCGCCGTGTTCGCGGGCGCGACGTATCGTCCGGTAGGCACGCCGTAGGCAGTGCTGTAGCCGGTCGACGTAGTCGCGCTGGTATTGTAGGCTTTGATGGTGTTGAGGCGGATATCCTCGGGTTCATAATAAATCTGCCGGTTCACATCATCGAACCGCAGTCCCATGACGCCCCGCAGTTCATCCGCTGTCATGCCGATCAGCCTGACATTGCCGAAGTTCAGGAGGTTTCCGGCCTGGATGCGGCCGGTGCCCTGGAACTCGAAGCCGCCGATGAGACGATCGAGGAGTACGCGGGAGCTATTGAACAGCGCTCGGCCGCGCCCAAACGGCAACTCATAGACCCAGTTGACCTTGAATGCATGCGGCAGCGTGGAGCCGGTGGTAGTCTCATAGGGTGTGCGGAACGAGAGCCGTGACGAGTCCAGGCCCTTGGCCCATGTGTAATTGGCCTGCACCAGCAGTCCTCTTGACATGCGGCGGCGCATCTCGATCACCATGGAATCATACTTGTTATAGCCGCCGTTGGTTGTGAAACGGGCCCCGCCCGATGCCACCGTAGGATTTACCATGAAGAAGTTGGCGGCAATGCCGGCAGCCTGGGCGTTGTTGCGTTGTGCCAGGTTATTCCACAAGCTGGTTGCGTAGCTCCCCGGATTCGGATTGGTAAGAGCCAGCTGGTTAACATAGGTGGTGCTGGTGAAATTGGAGGAGGTGTACTTGGTTGTGTCCCCGGCCTGACTTTGCGGTATGCCGCTGAAGTAAGCCAGGGTGATGGGCAGCGGAGAAGTCCCGGCTGCGCCCGTGTGGGCGAAGGTCGCCTTGCCGCTGGCCGCGATGTTAGCCTGAAGGTTGGCCATCGCCAGCTTGAACTCGTTGAGGAATCCGTTCTCCACAATGTTCTGCTCATTGAGATTGCGGCGCTCCCAGGCCTGCAGGTTGCGGGTTGCCATGTAGCGCACCTCGATGACCATATCCCTGCTGATCTCGCGCTGGAGGCCGAATGACCATGACATGGTGTAGGGTGTGCGCAGATTGGGATCGAAGGAATTTACCGAATCTGAGATCGACGTTGACTGCAGCGGGTACGCCGGCGTTGCCGCGAAAGCAGGCGCGCCGAGACGGCTCTTGTCTCGGAACAGGACCGGCCAGGTGTCGGTCCCGGCAACCAGGTTGCCGTTGGTAACGTTGCGCGTGGCATTGATGTAGACTCCCGGATTGCTGCCAAATATGCGGGTATAGTCATACATCCCGTTGCGGTTGTAAGCGATTGAGAAACCGCCGCGGAGTACTGTGCTGCCGCTGCCGCCGAGCATGCGTCCAAGCCATCCGGCATCTGCCTTAGGGCTCCAGGCAAAGCCGAAACTCGGCGCGATGGACTTATAATCCGTGTTATAAGCGGGAGATCCGGAGGCGAATTGCTTGTAGGTCGGCGCCGTGCCGGTCATGGTTCCGGGTTTGAAGAGATTGCCTCTTCCGGAAATCCCCCATACATCATCCATGGTGTTGAAGGTATAGACGCTGTTGAGCGGCACGAACGGAAGCTGCAATTCCCATCGTACGCCGTAATTGATCGTCAGCCCCGGACGCGTCTTCCAGGAATCCGCCACAAAGAATCCCAGTTCCCGCATGTGGCCGCGCTGCACCGCGGCCCCGTTATAGGAGTACTTATCGTTAACCTCGCTCAGCACACCGTTGCCGCCGATTGAGGTGACGCGCCCGGTGAGAAGTGCATAGATAGTCCGGGCGTTCGAGATCTGGGTATTGGATGCACTGGGGAAGTTCTTGGTGCCATTCGCCGAGTCAAACATGATCCTCGCCGGGTCATAGGTGGTGTCCACCCCGAAGCCGATCGACGGCACCACGTCCTGGTCCCAGATCCAGTTGCCGACGTTGGTGAAAGTACCTCCAAAACTTAAGCTGTGGGAACCCTTGCTCCAGTTCAGATTGTCCTCGAACGTTTCGTTCGGATCATCGCGGCGCTCCGGGCTCCGGGCTGTATAGGCGTTGCTGATCGGGCTGAGGCTAAGGCCAAAGCCGTCCTGGTTGCCGATGCCTGTGGTGGCAAAGTGTCCGACATTGACGTCAGGCCAGAAAAGCACCGTTCCTCCGAGAAGGCCAAAGCGTGCTTCATTCACGAGCCTGGGAGTGATGGTCGAACGGAGGGCAACGGAGGCCGTCCAGCGGTGTGAGCCCTGGGTGCCATAGTTCGGGAATCCCGGGTAGGCCCAGTCCGCGCTGTTGGTTGTGTCCGGCGAGGGGACATACCACATGTAGTTCCAGCTCGCCTCGAGGCGGTGCTTGCTGGTCAGGTTGAAGTCGAAACGTGCCGTAGGGGTTTTGCGCACGTAAATACCCGAGTTTACGATCTGGTAATCCATCAAGTGAGGGTCGGTCCGCGCCTTCACGGTACCGGCTTTTTTGGAAACGGCGCGAATATCCGCCAGCAGTTTCTGGACGGTGGGATCCCACGTGGCCGTCTGCCCGTTGGCGGCTGCCAGTGTGAACAGGTTTACTTTCTGGACAGTGCCGCCCACGGTGTAGGGAAACACTCCATCCCAGACGTCTTCACTGAAGATAGTGCGGGTTCGGGTTTGTGCAAATGGCTGCTGGGATTCCTCATAGTTGATGAAGAAAAAGGCGCGGTCTTTGCCGCTGAAGCCCAATGGTCCGAAGAGTTTCTTTGGCAGCGAAAGAGGGCCGCCCAAGCGGAAGCCGAATTGGTTCAGGATTGCCTTGTTGCGCGGGGCCTTGCATTTTTCCCATTCGCTGGCAAGCTGAGTCGCCGTGCACGGCGTACTTGTGCCGTCATACGTTTGCGCCCGGTCCCGGTTGTAGAACCAGTTATTGGCATTGAGCCACGAGTTCTGCATGTACTCGTAAAGGCTGCCGTGATACTCGTTGTTTCCTGAACGGGTGACGAACTTGATTTGCACCGCCCCCTGACCTGCGGCCTCGGCGCCGGGAGTAGCGGTCGAGACGGTTACTTGCTCGATGGCATCGATGCGCGGCATGATCATGCTGAAAAAGCCATCTCCGCCTGCCGAGCCCTTGAGGAAGTTATCCTGGGTGTTGATGCCGTCAATCGTGATGTTGATGGTGCTGTTCGGTAATCCGGCGAAAGTGGTGCCGCGCGTGCCTCCCGTGGTATTGGCGCCGGGGAGGAAAATGAGGAAGTCCATGACACTGCGGCTCGCCAGCGGAAGGCTGGAGATCTGTTCAATGTTCATCGTCGTTGTCACGGTAGCCGTTTGGGACTGCACGATTTCGGCGTTCGCCTGCACCGTGACGACTTCATTGCTGCCGCCGACTTCAAGGGTAACCCGGATATTGGAGGGTGCCCCCGCGACCAGCACGATGTCTTTGATGACCGCCTGCTTGAAATTCGGCACCGAGACGGTAGCAGTGTAGGTGCCGGCCGTGAGCAGCGGGATGGAAAAGGTCCCGTTGTCGGCCGTGACTGTCTTGGCTTCAGTGCCGGTCGCATTGTTCTTGATCGCGATCTCCGCACCCGGAATAACACCGCCGGACGCGTCAACCACCGTGCCGGATAGCGCGGAACTGGTTCCGCCTTGTCCGTACGCCAACGAGCCGGCTATCGCAACCAGCAGCATTGCTATCAACAGCCTAATAATAATCTGTCTCATAAGGTTCCCTCAGGTTGAGGTGTTTGATGTTGAAGAAGCCGGATCTAACAAGGCCGGCAGACTCCTAAGCTCCTTTTTCTTTTGGCATGTGTTCCGAATAGCGAAATCAAGGATCCCGTCAGCAGGTCGCGCACTACCTCCCATCCGCCAAGGCACAGTCCTGGGCTGCCGCGGGTGAGAGCGAGCGCCATCCTTTCGGAGCAAGCCATTACTCGAACGACTCTTGGGAGAGCGAGCAGTGTACTGGCGCGTGAAGGTCCCCGAGAATGACCGCTTCTCCGCCCTGGAACTGCCTGAAAACAGTGAGCCGATTTTCCTGATTAACCTCTTCGTGATCTACTATCTCACTGCGAATGCGGCTATTCTAGCGACCTGGCATGCGGCCCGCAATAAAAAAATTATAGATGATTAATCTTCCGCGGCAATCTGTTTGGATCTGAGCAACTGGCGGTAGGCTTCTTTGCGGGAGATGCCGCGCTGGCGGGCGATGGCTTTCAGCGCCTCCTTTTGCGATGCCCCCGTCCTTTGCATTTCCTCCTGCAGATGCTGGGCAATGGATGCGGGCCAATCCGCCTGTGCGGGGACGGATTCGGGATTGCCGCGGTCTACGAGCAGGGTTATTTCGCCGAGAATTTGCGACCGGGCGCGGAGAGCGTCCAGAATCTCAGGAAGAGTCCCATGAAGCCACTCCTCGTGAATCTTGGTCAATTCTCGCGCCAGACACGCCTGTCTCGCGCCCAGGACTTCACACAGGTCCTCGAGCGCGGCCAACAGGCGGTGAGGCGCTTCATAAAAGATGAGGGTAGCCGGCACGCCGGCAACCTCCTGCAGCTTTTTTCTGCGCAGCCCCTTTTTCGGCGGCAGAAATCCCGCAAAAAAGAAGCTCTCCGTCGGCAGACCGGAGGCGGTCAGTGCCGCCACAGCGGCAGATGGTCCCGGGATGGGCACCACCGTGAATCCCTCCTGCCGGCATGCTCTTACCAGGGAATAGCCCGGGTCGGAAAGCAGGGGTGTGCCCGCGTCGGATACCAGGGCGATGTTCTTGCCTTCCCGCAGGAGATCGACAAGCCTCCGGGTGTGGCTTGCCTCGTTGTGCTCGTGGTGGCTCTCTCGCGGGGTTGCGATGCCGTAGTGACGGAGGAGCCTCGCCGTGTGGCGGGTGTCCTCGCACGCGATCAGGTCCGCTTCCCTGAGTACGCGCAGGGCGCGAAGCGATATATCCTCCAGGTTGCCGATGGGCGTTGCCACCAGAAAGAGGGTCGAGGTCCGCTTTTTTTCTTCCGGCAATGGCTTGCTCCGCACCGCACGGACTTCTGCGACCAAGAGCTGTCAGGTCGATTTCCCTGCGGTTTTAAGGTTTACGGCTGCCTTACGTTCGCCCCATGGCGGCGAGCATTTCCTCGACGGCTCGCTGCATCCCGACCAGGGATGCCCGCGCGATGATGTTGTGGCCGATGTTGAGCTCTTCAATAACCGGGATATCGGAGACGAGGCGCACATTGCGGTAGGTCAATCCATGACCGGCAAGGATTTTCAAGCCCCTCTCTGCACCCCGATTGGCGGCGGCTACGAGCTTCAACAGCTCACTCTGCAGCCCGGATCCCGCCAGATCCGGGCTGCGCGGGCAGGTCTCAGAGAAAGCGCGCGTATTGAGTTCGATCATAGCGGCGCGCAGTCTGACCGCTGCATCCACCTGAGCCGGATCCGGATCGATGAAGAGGCTTACCTGGATGCCGCCGTTCTGCAGCTTACGGATTGCTGATGCGATCGGCTTTATATGGGATGCGACGTCCAGTCCCCCTTCTGTCGTAACTTCACCCTCGTTCTCCGGCACAAGGGTGGCCTGGTCGGGCCTGAGATCGAGCGCGATGCGTATCATCTCGGCAGTGGGTGCCATCTCCAAGTTAAGCCGTGTGGTGACGGTCTCTCTCAAGCGCCTTGCGTCATTGTCCTGGATGTGCCGGCGATCTCCGCGCAGGTGAACGGTAATGCCGTCGGCGCCGGCCAGTTCCGCCAGCACTGCGGCGGCCACCGGATCGGGTTCGATCGCATGCCGGGCCTGCCGGATTGTCGCGATATGGTCGATGTTAACTCCAAGCTTGGTCATGATGTCTCATCCCTGCAGATTGGTGGAAGTATCGTCATCGAGTGTCTGCATGCAGTGGTGTGCCAGCCTGCGCATTCGATCCAGCGTGCGCTCCCTTCCCAACACCCGCATCACTTCGAACAATCCGGGCGCCACACCCTGGCCGGTAAGGCCCACCCGCAGCGCATTTATCATCAGCGCAGCCTTGACCCCTTTTTCTTGGGCAAGATCGCGCAGGTCTCGCTCCGTGGCCTCAGGAGTGAAGGCGGCGCCGCCTTCATAGCGGCCGAGGAGTTCCGGGATGAGGGTTGTCAGCCGGCGGTCATTAAGAAACCTGGCCACGGCTCCGGGCTCATACTGAAACTGGTCGCTGAAAAAGGCGCGCATCGGCCCGCTGAAATCCTTCAGGACGTGTGCCCGGCTCTTAATCAGGGCCAGGGTCCGATCCATGATTCCCGGGGCAAGTTCGGAAACTGTGCCGGTCCAGACCCGCGAGGATCTGAGTTCCCCGGTGACCAGCCGGCGAAGCTCTGCCGGGGCCGCCATGTTGATGTACTGGCTGTTGAACCAATTGAGTTTGTCGGTGCCAAACACGGCATTTGCCTTGCCGACACCTTCGAGTGAAAAGAGGGCAATCAACTCCTGCCGCGACAGGATCTCGCGGTCATCTCCAGGGGACCATCCCAAAAGGGATAGAAAATTGAAGAATGCTTCCGGCAGATACCCCATATCCGGGTAAGCCATCACGGAAGTCGCGCCATGACGTTTCGAGAGCCGCTGCTTGTCCGGCCCGAGGATCAGGGGGAGGTGGGCAAACTCGGGCAGAGGTCGTCCGATTGCCTGGTAGAGGAGAATCTGCTTGGGCGTGTTAGAGATGTGGTCCGCTCCGCGGATCACGTGGGTGATGTCCATGTCCAGGTCGTCGACCACAACGCCGAGGTGGTAGGTTGGCAGGCCGTCGGTTCGCAGCAGCACGAAGTCTTCGATGTTGGCGTGCTCTATCTCGATGAATCCGAACACCTGGTCATGATAGGAGGTCCTGCCTGCCGGTACCAGGAAGCGGACTGCGAAACCGGCGCCGGCGCGCGCGCGGGCTTCCGATTCCTCCGAGGTGATGGACAGGCAGTGCCGGTCGTAAAGCCGGGCGCCTGCAAGGTCGCGTTGGGCATCCTTGCGTCCGGCCAGTTCTTCGGGGGAGCAGAAACAACGGTAGGCCAGCCCACGGGCGAGCAGGCTGCTTGCGAACTCCCGGTACTGCTCGATCCTCCGGGTTTGAAAAAACGGCCCCTCGTCCCAATCCAGCCCGAGCCAGCGCATGCCCTGCAGGATGCCTTCGACCATTTCTTCCGAGGACCGCGCGAGATCGGTGTCTTCGATGCGCAGAATGAACTTGCCGCCGTGATGGCGAGCGAACAGCCAATTGAAAAGGGCTGTGCGGGCTCCCCCGACGTGGAGATAGCCTGTAGGACTGGGAGCAAAGCGAACGCGCACCGGTACTGCCATGTCTCTTCTCCGGATCTATGAAAAACATCAAGATTATAAGGCCGAAACCGGAAAATCAAAGCACCCGTATGCACAACCGCGCGTGGCGCCGATTTTCTTGAAACGGAAACCCGATTGGGCGATACTCAAACGCCGGCTGAACGCCGACTACTCCAACCTGTACGCGACGGGCGCAGCGGTCGAGGATTTGGCGCCTTCAAGGAGAAAGCCTATGCGGCAGCGACAATGGACATTGCTTCTGCTCGTTTTCGGTTTGCTTTTATTTCACGTGAGCGATCCCGGCACCTTCCGCGCGAGAGCCTCAGGATCTGCCGCTTCCCAGGAAAGTCTGGCCCCCTATGTGCCGACTCCGCAGGATGTGGTGGATCGCATGCTGGTATTGGCAGGCGTGACCGCCAAGGATATTGTCTACGACGCGGGCTGCGGGGATGGCCGGATCGTCATTACGGCGGCGAAGAAATACGGCGCGCACGGCGTGGGTGTTGACATTGACCCGCAGCGCATTGCCGAATCGAAGGCAAACGCCAAGAAAGAAGGGGTGGAGCATCTGGTTACATTCCTGCAGCAGGACCTCCTGACTGTCGATTTTTCCAAGGCGACGGTGGTGACCCTCTACCTTATGCCGGAAGCCAATATGAAGCTGCGGCCTATCCTGACCAGGCAGCTCAAGCCCGGATCCCGCATCGTCTCGCACACTTTCGACATGGATGACTGGGAACCGCTCAAGGTGGACACCTTCACCGACGCGGGCGGCAGGAGCAGAACGCTGTACCTGTGGAAAGCAGACGGAAAGATACGAGACTAGCCTTAGCCAATATTTTCTGGCCTGTCACGCATAGCGCTTAGATCGTCTCTGTCGCGAAGCGTTAGATCTCTATCGGAAGTGCCCCGGCAGACAAACTTCGAGTGAGCGCGAATA
>CAYGWQ010000130.1:0-13761 GCA_964353465.1 uncultured Acidobacteriota bacterium
CGCGCTCTTTCGCCGACTCCGCGATCGCATAGACCACACCGGCGTACTCGACACCGATGTTGTCGGGCGTCAGGCCGCCCGAGCTCCCCATCCGGCTCCGGTCGTTAAGCGTGAGATCGGGACTGATGACCTGCCAGGACTGGCCGGCGTCGGCCGTCCGGTGAACGTGCTGGCTGCCGACATAGAGTGTGTTATGGTCATGGGGCGAGATCTGGAAGGGCGCGTCCCATACGAAGCGGTACTTGACCCCCTCGGCCGGCCCGTTGGACTGGTCGGGCCAGACCTCGACATTGCGGAACATCCGCCGCTTCTCCTCGAACCGCACAACGATGCCGCCGACCATGCCGGAGCCGGATGCGGTGGACCAGATGATATTGGAGTCCGTTGGATCGGGAGTTGCCCAGCCGCTCTCGCCGCCGCCCACCGAGTGCCACATCGCGCGCGGAATGCCGGCGCCGACGCGGCTGTTGCTCGGTCCGCGATAGGACGGCTCGTCCTGTTTGTTGCCCAATACGTTGTAAGGGATTTCGTTGTCGGTCGTTACGTGATACATCTGGGCATTGGTCAGCCGCTGGCGGAACCATGTGCGCCCGCGGTTGATGCTGATGGACAAGCCCTGGTCGTGGCCGACAATCATGCGGCTCGCGTTGGTCGGATCGATCCAGATGTCATGGTGGTCGCCCCCCGGCGCTTCGGCTCCGGACAAAGCCGTCAGCGTCTGGCCGCCATCCAGGGATCTGGCGTACGAAGCTGTCAGGAAGTAGGTCTCGTTCTCGTTGTCGGGATTAACCGCCATGCGCGAGTAATAGTGCGCCCGGCCCATGGCATAGTGGTCGTAGCTCACCATCTTCCAGCTCTCGCCGCCGTCGTCGCTGCGAAACACCTGGCCGCTGTCGGTCGGCTGGCCCTTCCACGGCACGCCGTCGCCGGTCTCGATGAGGGCGTAAACGCGGTTCGGATTCGAGGCGGCGATAGCGACGGCGATCTTGCCCACCGGCCTGGACGGCAGGCCGCGGCCGGTAAGTTTGCTCCACGTCGCCCCCCCGTCACGGGACAAGAACAGCCCGCTGCCCGGACCGCCGCTCTCGCGCCCCCAGGTGTGAATCTCGAACTGCCACATGCCCGCGAAAAGCACGCGCGGGTTCTTCGGGTCCATGGCGATATCGGAGCACCCCGTGTTCTCGTCGACGAAGAGCACCTTGGCCCAGGTCCTGCCGCCGTCGGTTGTGCGGTAAACACCACGATCCGGTTGCGGGCCATAGGCATGACCCAATGCGCACGCACAGACCACATCAGGGTTCTGGGGATCGATGACGAGGCGAGGGATACGGCCCGTCTGTTCGAGGCCCATCAACGCCCAGGTCTTGCCGGCGTCCATCGACTTGTAGATGCCCTGGCCGACGGAAATGTGGCTGCGGATCTTGCCTTCGCCCGTGCCGGCCCACACTATGTTAGGGTCGGACTTCGCCACGGCGATTGAGCCGATTGACATCACCGGCTGGCCGTCGAAGACCGGCTGCCAGTGGACGCCGCCGTCGGTGGTCTTGTAGATGCCGCCGGATGCCGCACCGGCATAGTAGACGTTCGGATCGCCCGGCACGCCGGCGACGGCGCTGAACCGGTTGCCTTCCGGTCCGATGAAGCGCCAGTGGAGCTGGCGATATATGTCGGCGCCCGGCCCTGCAGCCTGTTGTGCAAAGCCCATCAGTAGCAACGAGGTGACCAGCGCCACCGTCATGCCCAGCATGCATTTCCTTGTCCTCGACATGATGACCTCCAGGTAAGGTGTCAATCCGATTCGGGTAAACGGGAGACGTCCTCAGGTTCTCAGTCTCCTTTCGGTTAGGAATTGCAGACGATTTTGTGGCAGCCGCGGCTCTCGATGCAACTGATTTCTGGTACGGCTCGCTGTTTTGCAGGCATTCAGCGCTTGCAATCTCCAGGGGCTTGCCAGAATGAACGGAGTGCAGGCAGCAATGAGATGATTTGGATTGCGTTGACACGGCAGGGGAGAATGTGAGATCTAGGGAGCCAGAAGACGAGGTCTCAACCCACCCGGCCTCGGCCAGGAGGCATCCGATGAAAAGGTCGTGCATGATCGTTACCTGTATTCTGCTGGTATCACTCGCGCTTTTCGGGCAGTCCGCGGGCAAATCCGGCTCATTCGCTCTTACCGGGGACTCGATTATCACGCAGAAGATATCCGTGTTCAGCGAACCGGAGTTCCTGCAGATGATCGAGATCATCCGCGCGGCGGACATGGCCTTCACTAATCTTGAGATGCTTTTCCATGATTACGAGCCGTACCCGGCGGCCGAGAGCGGAGGAACTTACATGCGGGCCGCGCCTTCGCTGCTCAAGGAGATAATCTGGGCGGGATTCGACATGGTATCGCTGGCCAACAATCACGCCGTCGACTACGGGATCGAAGGATTGCGCATCAGTCGGGATTGGGTCCGCAAATCAGGACTGACATTTGCGGGCGTGGGCGACAATCTGATGCTGGCTCGCGCCCCGGGATACCTCGATTCAGGTATCGGGCGCGTGGCGCTGATTTCGTGCGCTTCCACCTATCCTTCTTTCGGCCTGGCGGGCCCCGCCCGGCCCGACGTTCATGGGCGCCCCGGACTCAATCCGCTGCGCTTTAATACCGTGTACAAACTTGACGCCGAAGGGATGGCTGCGCTGCGGACGGTCCAGTCCAAGCTCTCCGGTAGAGGTGCGGCTGCGGGCGCCGTCCCCGGCACGCTGACATTCCAGCGCAACCGTTTCGAGTTGGCGGATGCGCCGGGAACAGTCACGACACCCAATGAGCAGGATATGGCTGAGCTCATCGCTTCCATCCGCACGGCAAAAAAGCAGGCCGACTGGGTGCTGGTTTCGGTTCACTCTCACGAGTCGGCCGGAGATCGCTCGCGCCCGGCGCAGTTCTATGAGACGTTCGCACACGCCGCAGTGGAAGCGGGAGCCGACATGATTTTCGGCAACGGTCCCCACGTGCTGAAAGGCATCGAGATCTTCCAGGGGAAGCCGATCTTTTACAGCCTTGGCGATTTCATCTTTCAGAACGAAACCGTCGAGTTCCTGCCGGCGGAAAACTACCTTCCCTACAAACTGGGCCCCGAGGCCACACCGGCCGATTTCAGCGATCGCCGGTATCGGAACGACACGACCGGATTCCCTGTCGATCCCGAGATCTGGCGCTCGGTGATTGCCCTGCCGTCCTACCATTCCGGCAAGCTGCAGAAGATCGAGCTGCTTCCGATCGAGTTGGGGCAGAAAAAGACCAGATCCCAGCGCGGGCGGCCGGTTCTGGCTTCGGGAGATGTGGCGCAGGCGATCATCCAGCGCCTTGCCGAACTTTCGGCTCCCTACGGCACGAGAATCGTGTTCGAAAATGGCAAGGGCGTCATCATTCCGTAGCCTGCCGGAATTGCCTTTGCTTTCGCGGCACTACCAGGTGATTGTGCAGCTCTTAACTGGGTTCCGTCGCGACATCGAGGACGCGGCTACGAGCGACGCCGGATACAGGGATCATGTGCGGGCAGGCTTTAGCCCGTGCCCGGTGTGCCTGAATGAGGGGTCGGTGCTTCTATCCACACATCGCCTTAATAACAAATGAATTACGCTTGACTTCAATCCAACCGGCGCTACGGATCGGATAATGAGTTTCGCGACAGATACTAACTAATGAAGCACCATTCTGGCCTGTCACCCGACCCTCTCACCCACAAGGGAACCCGGCGCCACTGTTCTGCGTATACAGGTGGCATGCGGGCAATCCGTGCCGGGTTTGAGGACTGCCCTTGCAGATCCGGCGCGGGCTGGTGATAATACCGCTGTACTCCAACCATGGTCTAGATCTTATCCGGGGAGCCAATCGATGAAAAATTTCAAGTGGGTCCTATTGCTTGTGCTGAGCCTGGCTATCGTTGCTTTCGGGCAGACGGAGACGCCTTTGCTGCTGCAAAAGCCTGCCGTGAGCCGGAGTCAAATCGCATTCGTGTTTGCTGGCGATCTTTGGATCGTTTCCCGCGACGGCGGGGAGGCGCGCAGACTGACCAGCGGGGTCGGGACGGAAACGGATCCCATGTTCTCTCCGGATGGTTCTCAGATCGCATTCACGGGCGAGTACGACGGGAACGTGGACGTGTTCCTGGTTTCCTCGTCGGGCGGAGTCCCTAGACGCCTGACCTACCATCCCGGGGCCGACCGGGTAACCGGTTGGACGCCGGACGGCAAGCAGGTGCTCTTCTCTTCCGGGCGCCAGAGCGATTCGGGTCGGACCGGGCAACTGTTCACGATCCCGGTCGACGGCAAATTCCCGGCAACACTTCCGTTCCCGATGGCCTACGAAGGGGCCTATTCACCGGACAGTTCGCAGATTGCCTATGTCCCTTTGCCGCGCGCCTTTCAGGCGTGGAAGCGGTATCGGGGCGGGCGCACGACACCGGTCTGGATTGCCAGGCTGAGCGATTCTGGTGTTGAGGCGATACCGCGCAGCAACTCGAACGACTTCAACCCTATGTGGATCGACAAGAAAGTCTACTTCCTGTCAGACCGCAACGGACCGATCACGCTTTTTTCATACGAGCCGGCGACGAAGAAGGTAGTCCAGCTTATTCAGAATACCGGGCTTGATATCAAGGCGGCTTCCGCGGGGGGCGACGTCATCGCCTACGAGCAGTTCGGCTCGCTGAACCTGTTCGATATCAAATCGGGCAAGACGAGAAAAGTCGCGGTCACCGTCAGCGGTGACCTGCCGGCGGTCCGGCCCAAGTTCGAAAAAGTGGGGGAACGCCTCTCGAACGCCGGCATTTCTCCGACCGGCATGCGCGCCCTATTCGAGTCGCGCGGCGAGATCCTCTCGGTCCCGGTGGAGAAGGGCGACTTCCGCAACCTCACGAACACTCCGGGAATCGCAGAGCGCGATCCGGCCTGGTCACCTGATGGTAAGTGGATCGCCTATTTCTCGGATGAGGCCGGGGAGTACGCGCTGCACCTCCGCGATCAGAGCGGCCTGGGTGAGGTCAAGAAAATCAATCTCGGCAATCCGCCCTCGTTCTTCTACTCGCCGACCTGGTCGCCGGACAGCAAGAAGATCGTCTATGCCGATAAACGGAAGAACCTATGGTACGTTGACATCGAGAAGGGCACGCCGGTCAAAGCGGACAGTTCCACCATGGGCATCGGGGGCCCCACCTGGTCGCCCGACAGCCGGTGGATCACCTATGCCAAGTCTCTCGCATCCTGGTACAACGCCGTCTTCATGTATTCGCTCGAGGAAGCGAAAACCTACCAGATCACCGACGGCTTGAGCGATGCCTCCTCCCCCGTTTTCGACCGGGGCGGGAAGCACCTGTTTTTCACCGCGAGCACTGACATCGGGCCGGCGGTCTTCGGCTTCGACATGTCGAGCTACCCGCACCGCGGCGGACTGACAAGGAGCATTTATGTCGTTGTCCTCCGCAAGGATGACCCGTCGCCGCTCGCCCCTGAGAGCGACGAGGAAAAGGTCGCGGCCGAGAAGAAAGAGGAGGCCAAAGGGGAAAAGCCCGCGCAAGCCGAGAAAAAGGCCGAAGCCGCGCCCACTGCGGCCGGAGCCAAACCGGGCGAGAAAGGGGAATCACCCCGGGTCACCATCGACTTCCAGAATATCGGCCAGCGGATCCTCGCACTGCCGATTCCGGCGCGAAATTACATCGGGCTGGCAGCGGGAAAGGCCGGCATGCTGTTCATCGCCGAATCGCCGACACAGGCGGCTATAAGCGGCCCGCCTGGGGCGGTCATCCACAAGTACGACCTGGAGAAGCGCAAGCTCGACAAGGTTCTCGAGGGCGTAGGCATGTTCGATCTCTCGGCAAACGGCGAGAAGATGCTCTTTCGCCAGGGAAATTCCTGGTTCATCACAGCGACCGCAGCGCCGGTAAAATCCGGCGAGGGCAAGCTCCGAACCGAGGACGTGGAAGTGCGCGTGGACCCGCGCGAGGAGTGGGACCAGATGTACAGGGAAACCTGGAGGATTGAACGCGACTTCTTTTATGATCCGGCCCACCACGGGCTCGACCTCAAGGCAACCGCCGCGAAATACGAACCATTCCTGAAGGGCCTTGCACACCGGGCGGACCTGAATTACCTCTTTCAGGAGATGCTGGGTGAGCTGAGCGTCGGTCACCTCTACGTGCAGGGCGGCGACACCCCTGACCCGAAGCGCGTTCAGGGCGGCCTGCTGGGCGCTGACTACAAAATTGAAAACGGCCGGTACCGCTTCGCCCGCATGTTTAACGGAGAAAACTGGAATCCGCAGCTGCGCGCTCCCTTGACGCAGCCTGGAGTGAATGTCCAGGTGGGCGACTACCTCCTGGCCGTTGGCGGCCGCGACGTTACAACGAATGACAACGTCTACCAGTTGTTCGAGGGGACCGCGAATAAACAGGTCGTGATCCGGGTCGGACCCAACGCCGACGGTTCCGGGTCCCGCGAGGTCACTGTGGTTCCCGTTGCCAGCGAATCCGGTTTGCGGAATCTGGCGTGGGTCGAAGGGAACCGCCGCAAGGTCGACCAGATGAGCGGCGGCAAACTTGCTTACATCTGGCTGCCGGATACCGCGGGAGGAGGCTACGCGAACTTCAACCGCTATTACTTCGCGCAGCTTGACAAGGAAGGCGCTGTGGTCGACGAGCGCTTTAATGGCGGCGGCCAGGCAGCCGACTACATCGTCGACTACTTGAAGAAGCCATTGAACAGCTACTGGGCGGTCCGCGACGGCGACGATCTCCGCCAGCCCTTCGGAACCCTTCAGGGACCGAAAGCGATGATCATCAACGAATACGCCGGTTCCGGCGGAGACTACATGCCGTGGATGTTCCGCCGCCTGGGCGTCGGGCCGCTGATAGGAAAGCGGACCTGGGGAGGCCTCGTGGGAATCGGCGGATATCCGACGCTGATCGACGGCGGTTCGGTAACGGCTCCGCACTTCGCTTTTTACAGCCCGGAAGGGCAGTGGGAGATCGAGAACTACGGCGTTGCGCCCGACATCGAGGTCGAAATGGACCCGAAGGCATGTCGCGAAGGGAAGGACCCACAGCTTGAGAAGGCAGTCGAGGTGCTGATGGCTGCGCTCAAGGAGCATCCGGCGAAAAAAACCGTCCGACCCCCGTACCCCAACTACCACAAGACCCCTGCGATCCCGGCCGGAGCGAAAAAGAAATAGCCACGAGTACGGGCGCCAGCTGCCAGCCGGCGCCCCGATTTTATACATTCGCGCAGGAGGCTCGGAGAGCCGGGATGATAGCGAAATAGAATCCCGATGCCGGTATCGCTCAACCGCGACAATTCCATGTGTGCCACGACTCCGTCTTTTTAAATGTAGACGATGTCAGCGCGGCGCTTTCGCAGTCTCAACGGGCTTCATGACTCTGACTTCCCAAGTCTGCGTGTCCCAGGCCAGGCGGGAAAATTTCCCTGAAAAGTGCGGTCATTATTTCCAACGCCGCCAGAATCCCTCATAAACCTTGCGTCGGCAGACAGTTGCGCTACGCCTCTGCTGGCCCATCAATTGCATCGATCCTAAGTCGAATAAATGCCGGCCCCTCGACATTGAGCGCTCAATTTACCTCGTTAATCATTCGAACGGAGGTGGAAGAAATGTCGCGAGAATCCTTTTTGAATCAAAGCGGAAGGAGCCGCGCAGCCGGCAGGGAAGGAGGGGTGGTCCTGAATTTCACTCTCTTTTCAGTTATCGGACTATTAATCACCCAGACTCCCGCAATGGCCCAAACCCGGAATGTCGATCTGGGGATTTCAGTTTCTGATGGAAGGCTGCAAAGTTTTTATCTGGCAATCGGCGATTACTATGGAGTGCAGCCCCGACAGGTGGTGGACATCAGGCAGCGTTATCGATGCGCGGATGATGAACTCCCTGTTGTCTTCTTCCTGGCGACCCGAGCCCGTGTCGAATCCGCGGCGATCATCAGTCTCCGGCTGAAGAAAATGTCATGGCTCAACATAGCCTTTTATTTTCGCCTTACACCGGACATCTTCTTTGTTCCCCTGGCTCCGGAACGTATTGGACCACCTTACGGCAATGCATATGGGTACTACAGGAAATATGGGCCGGCCGGGGATTGGAAGAAGTTTGTCCTAACCGATCGCGAAGTCGTCGATCTTGTCAACCTCAGGTTCATGTCCGAACACCACAGGATGACTCCGGAAGCGGTCATAGCCATGCGCGGCCGGGAACGAACATTCGTCGTCATTAACGATGAAATCAGGAAGGAAAAAGAAAAGGGCAAGCCGGGGAAACCGGACCAGCAACAAAAGGGAAAAGGCAACGCCAAGAAAAAGCACTGAACCGCGCCGCAGCGAGGGCCGGTCCCACGAAAGATAAGGCGCAGCAAAGCCGCAACCAAAGAAGCACACCGCAAAGACGCGAAGAAGCTGCGAAAAAATTGGGGACTGTCCCAAGCGCTCCATTCAGAAACCCAATTACCAACACTCTGGCCGGGCGCGGGTGGACTGTCCCCGATTTTTTCACAGCTTCGAAGGCGCTAAGACGCGCAACTTGAGGCCCTCCATTTCATTATATCTGAGTCTTGGCGCCTTCGCGTCTTTGCGGTGAAGCGGTCTGCCAAGCGCCAAAGAAGCTGCGTGGAAATAGTACGAAACATGCGAAATCATTTCCTTTCGTGTATTTCGTGGTTTCCTCATTTCATAGGTCGACCACCTGGCCTGCGCTCTTCATTAACCATATCCGTCTTCCAGGCACGGCGAAACAGTATAGGTGTCCGCGCCGACGGGAGGGACTGTTCCCACCAGACGATACTATATGGATGACGCGGAGCGCCGGATGCTCCAGATTTTCGTGGCGGCCGCAGCGCGAAGGTTTTACGCCGGAACGTGTCATGGCGATGCGCGGCCGGTGAAACACATTTGTTGTCATTCACGACGAAATCAGGAAAGATACAGAGAAGGGCAAGCCGGGCAAACTGGACGCAGGGTCATTCCGGAGGGAGATCGAATTCCTGCTGGAGCAAGGCATCCGCGGTCTGGTGATCAACGGGGCCACTGGCGAATGTTGTGTGGCCACATCAGATGATCTATGCCAAATGCTCGCCATTGCAGGAGAAACGGTAGCGGGTCGCGCGGATTACTTCTGCGGCATTGGATCGGCCGCAGTTCAGGGGTGCATTGAGAAGGGCCGGATCGCGATGCAAGGGGGCGCAAAATGCCTGTTGCTGCCTCTGCCGCACTATTTCCCCTACGAGCAGGACGACCTGGATGTATTCTGCCGCAAAGTCGCCGATACTGTGTCATTGCCAGTGCTTTTGTACAACCTGCCTCAGTTTACTAACAATACTTTCCAACCGGCGACGGTGGTGAACTTGATTACCGAGGTGCCTAACATTGGGGGCATCAAGGACAGCAGTGGTTCCCTTGAGGTATTGCGGGCAATGACCCGTGAGGGCATCGGAAATCGCATTGTGGGAAACGACAACGTTCTGGCGCAAGCACTCCGGGAGCATGTATGCGACGGCGTCATATCGGGCGTCGCTTGTGCCGTTCCTGAACTGCTGGTCGCGCTATTCGGACAGAGGGAATCCTTGGAAGCCCCGGAGTTCAACCAGGCCGCGAATGCGCTTGCGGAATTCATCGAACACCTTAACGAGCATCCGGTACCATGGGGGTTGAAGTGGATCCAGGAATCTCGGGGCATATTGCCTGCGACATTTTCCCAGCCCTTATCGAAACGCCGGATACAGCAGGGCCATGATTTTCAGGCCTGGTTCCAAGGTTGGCGGGCGAGCGTCGGCATCGGGACCGGGCATGACCGAGACCGAAGTGTTGCCATGGCGCTGGAGCAAAAGTGAGGATCTCTGATGTTTGATGGAAAGTCCTACCGGTGGTGGGTGGTTGGCATGCTTTGGTTCGTGTGCCTTTTCAACTACGCGGACCGGCAGGCGATCTTTTCGGTTTTCCCCCTGCTCAAATCCGAACTGGGGCTCAGCGATGTGCAACTGGGCATAATCGGAGCCTCTTTCATGTGGGTCTACGCGCTGATCGGGCCGATGGCGGGGTGGCTGGGCGACCGATTGTCCCGGAGAGCCCTGATCATTGGCGGACTCATCTTCTGGTCGGTAGTCACCGCAGCCACCGCACTGTGCGACACTTACTGGCAACTAGTCCTGGTGCGGGCACTGGGGGGGCTCGGCGAGGCCTTTTACTTCCCCGCCTCGATGTCTCTGATCAGCGATTATCATGGCAAGGACACGCGGTCACGCGCCATGTCCATTCACCAGTCAAGCGTATATGCCGGGACGATCATCGGCGGGGCGGTTTCCGGTCTGGTCGCGCAGATTTATGGCTGGCGGTGGAGCTTTGTCCTGTTCGGGGCGCTTGGCGTCGTGCTTGGCCTGGTGCTGGTGGGCTTGCTTCGCGAACCCAGGCGCGGCCAATCCGAAGGAGGCCGAAGTCCCGCGCTCGGTCCCGCCGCATCCGGTGTCCGGGGTGTAGGCGCAGATCTGAGAGCGGTCTTCAAAAACCGGATGGTGTTCGTGCTCGTGACAGTTTTCATCGGTGCCAATTTTGTCGCGATGATCTTTCTGAGCTGGATGCCTTCGTTTCTGTACCGCAAATTCAGCATGAGTCTGTCCATGGCCGGCTTGAACAGCACCGTCTATCTGCAGGTCGCGTCGGTGCTGGGGGTGCTGTCGGGCGGACTGCTGGCGGATTCTCTGGTTCGGCGCCACCGGGGCGGGCGCATGATCACGCAGGCCTTGGGGCTCTTTGGGGGAGTTCTATTCTGCTTTCTGACCGGCTGGACAATGTCGGTTCTCGTCATTGTCATGGCGATGGCGGGTTTCGGGTATTTCAAAGGCCTATACGACGCCAACATATGGGCGTCGCTTTATGACGTGGTTGCTGTGGAAAAACGCGCCGTGGCCGTCGGCCTGATGAACTCACTCGGTTGGCTCGGCGGAGGTTTTGCACCGGTGGCCATCGGTGCCGCCTCGGAACGGTTCGGCATGAGCGCTTGCATCAGTGCGACTTCGGTGGTGTACCTGATGGCCGGACTGCTCCTTACCTGGGGCATTTTTCATTATATGCAGCGCGAGACTCCGCGTCGGGCCAAAGCATAGTAAGAACTGAACCCTGTCTACTTTCTCGCCAACGCAGCATGAGTGAATTGGTGAATGCACCGTTAACAGAGGAGAGCAACGTGCAAAGCAAGAATCGGTATGTTCTGTGGGTTGTGGTGATGGTGCTGCTTGGCGGAGCAACCCTCCCGCTGGGCGGCCAGCAGGCGAAGATTCCGCCGGTTCCGGTTCCAAACATTTCCGGGCCGATACCGGTCACAGCCGATTCCCATCCGTTCAACGCGTCGGCTTTCGCGCAGGTCGTCATTGACCTTCCCAAGGCGGGTTATGTCGAAGAGGAGTTCATCATCAACGGGAAAGCCAATGTGTACAGCCGGGCGGCCGACAATACGATCAAAATTAAGACGCCCGATGCTCCGTACGCGACCAGAATTTTGGTGCGGCGTCCAAAGGACAACGCGCGTTTCAGCGGCACGGTTCTGGTCGAATGGTTCTTCGAGGAGCGTCCTTACGACGTCGATTCCATGTGGGGATTTTTCCACGAAGGTCTCCTGGCTCGTGGTGATGCCTGGGTCGGGGTGACTCTCAAGCCCCAGGTCATTGCAACGCTGAAAAAGTTCGATCCCAAACGGTACGGGACCCTGTCGATGAAGAATCCACTTCCGCTGAGTCAAACCTGTACCGATCCGAAGATCTATACGGAGCCGGGCAATCTGGGAGACAGCCCCGAAACGGAGAAAGGGCTGTCGTGGGACATGCTCAGCCAGGCCGGCGCGGCCATGAAGAGCGGCAAGCTCGGATTCAAGGCCGAAAGGCTCTATCTTACGGGCATGGCGGAAGGTGAGGCGATCACCTATGGCGCCGTCATCAGCCGGATTGCATTCCTCGAAAACGGCAAGACCATCTTCGATGGTTCCATTCCCAAAGACAATGCAGTGTCAACGCGCCTGAACCAGTGTGACCCTCAGATTCCCCGAGGCGATCCGCGCACCGTAGTGGGGCCGCGTCCGATTCCGATGATCCGCCTGATCACCGAACCGTTCGCTCTGAATGGGACGGCCCGGCGGCCGGACAGCGATGATCCGAACGACCGGTTCCGGTTATATGAAATCGCGGGCGCCAATCATGTGGCGCTGGCCCCGTATATCTACCTGCCACCGATTGCGGACTACCAAAAAGCAGGGGTCATGCCGATCCAGGCCAGTTAGCCATTGGTATCCCCCTGCGGCGTCCCTCTCCGCCCGTCCAATGATTATCCGCACAAGTATATTTTTAACGCGGCTTTGGTGAATCTCGACCTCTGGGTCAAAAAGGGGATCGCGCCGCCGAAGGCGGATCGGCTGGAGATTTCGAATTTCGGAACTCCGGATGCGGCCCTCGTATTGGATGAATATGGCAATGCGAAGGGGGGCATCCGCTCGCCCTTTGTCGATGCGCCAACCGCCACGCTGCTCAACAACATGCGTGCCCTGGGAAGGGGCTGTAACAGCGGGAAGATTCCGTTCAACTTTGCACGGATGGTCGAAATCTATAGTACTCCGCAGAACTACATGAGCAAGGTCACAGCTTCGATCGACCGCATGGAAAAGGGGCGCTGGATCACCAAAGAGGATGCCGCGAGATTGCGGGAAGAGTTGATAGGCAAAGGACCCGCTTATTAAACAACAGGTACCTGTTTAGCCCTGTGGTCATCGAGATGTCCTTTAAAAGAAAAAAGCTGCCACGGATTTCACGGATTTTATCAAGGAACTACCAAAAGGCGATGTTTCTTGCAGCCTCCAGGATGCAGGCAAAAACGACGGCATCATTGGGTGTGTCTCAATACGCGCATGCTATATGCATATGGATTCGTGAAATCCGTGGAATCCGTGGCTGCTTTTGAAGAGGCTAAACAGTCACAACAACAGCAGACCCAGCCTTGGGAGTATGCGAGCCTGCTAGCGCCTTATCTGTCATTTGCAGGAGGAGATTCGATGATGACATTGATTGCCTTGCTTATGTCGTTTCTGATCATGCAATCGACCGTCCCAGGTGAATTCATTTTCGAGCAGGCGCCGTTTGCGTCCTGTCACGCATCTACCATTGTCGAGTTGCGCAATGGCGACCTCATGGCCGCCTGGTTCGGAGGTTCAGCCGAAGGCAACCCGGATGTTGCCGTCTGGGCTTCCCGCCGTTCAGGCGGAAGGTGGTCGGCGCCGTTCGAACTGGTGCGCGAGCCGGAGGCCGCCTGCTACAACCCGGTATTTTTCTACACCAGAGACGGCCGCCTCTGGCTTTACTACAAATTTGGCACCGCCCCGTCCAGCTGGGCGGGAGGGCGCCGCTTCAGCACGGACGACAGCAAGACCTGGTCCCCTGTGGAGCATCTGCCCGCCGGACTGATCGGTCCTGTCCGTGCCAAGCCCCTCGTTATGGCCGACGGCACGGTTGTCGCCGGCAGTTCCTGGGAAGCATACAGGCCCTGGGCCGTATGGATTGACAGGAGCACAGACAACGGGAAGACCTGGAGCAAGTTCGGTCCCATCACGGTGGATCCGAATGCCAAACGTACCGCCGTAAAGGGCGATGCGCCGCCGGCGGTCCCGGGTTCGGCAGACTGGTCGAAAACCGAAGGCATCATCCAGCCTTCGGTCGTATCCCTCGGCGGCAACGGCGGGCGGGATCG
>CAYGWQ010000131.1:0-13704 GCA_964353465.1 uncultured Acidobacteriota bacterium
GGGCGCGTCCGTTTCAGGTCTGAAACCTCTGTCAAGCCCGGACAAACAAAACAGATTCACGGCTACACGCGAATGCCACCGACCACGGTCGTGAGCGTTCGCGCTCTCCAGGGGAAAAAGGGTAAGGCAGCCGGTGAATCGGTCGAGATTGTCCGGGTTTTGTATGCAAACCCGGTCGCGCAGCAGTAACCCTGCATGCGGATTGATCCGGAAGCAGCCCCCTGAAAACGAAGGTTTCCAAATCAAGCTGGATGCAGACTTGGTCACGATCGATGCCGTTGTCCGCGATAATCGGCGGGCTTTCATCGGAGACCTTAAGGCAGAAGATTATGTCGTGCTTGATAATGACGTTCCCAAGCGTGTTACCCGCTTTTCGTGCGATCGATTCCCTATGGCGGCCGCCATGCGGGCCTTAATTCGCTGAGGAATCGAGGATCTCGCGCACGCTCCGGGTAAGCATATCCTCCGTGAAGGGTTTTTGCAGAAAAGCGGTTCCTCGGTTACTCGCAGCATCGTGCGGGATCCCCCCACTGGTATATCCCGACATATAGAGCGTCTTGATATCAGGGTGGAGCGCAGTCAGACGCCGGGACAGTTCCGGGCCGTTGGCGCCCGGCATCACGATGTCGGTTACAAGCAGGTTGATGGATCCGCCTTGATGGGAACAGAGGCGCACAGCATCTTCGGCATTCCCGGCCGACAACACAGTATACCCGCACCGGTGCAAAATCCTGTAGGCAAGCTCTCGAAGCCCTTGATCGTCTTCGACCAGAAGGAGCGTCTCCGTCCCGGTCAGAGCGCTGGACTGAGTTCTACCTGAGGATTTCTGGTCGACGGCCGCCTCGATTGACGGGAGGTAGATCTTGAAGGTTGTCCCTTTGCCCGGCTCACTATACACCCAGATATCGCCGCCGCTCTGCTTGACGATTCCATAAACCGTGGAGAGTCCCAGGCCTGTGCCCTTGCCAGGCTCCTTCGTCGTGAAAAACGGTTCAAAGATATGCGCCTGCACGTTGGAGGACATCCCGCATCCCGTGTCACTTACCGCCAGCATCACGTAATTACCCGGTGTGACCCCAATGTGGCGGCGGGTACAGGCCTCATCCAGATTGACGGTCGCAGTCTCGATGATTAGTTTCCCCCCGCTGGGCATCGCGTCTCGAGCGTTCACAGCCAGGTTCATAACGACCTGCTCAATCTGCCCCGGATCGGCCTTGGTTCGTGACAGATCTGGTTTCAGCTGCAAGTGGATATCAATATCTTCGCCGATGATGCGTCGCAGCATTGGCTCCAGGCCGCCAATGACAGCGTTGAGATCCAGGATTTTTGGCTGGAGCATCTGTCTGCGACTGAAGGCAAGCAGTTGCTGCGTGAGCGAAGCTGCCTGTTCGGCGGCTTGCTGGATCTTTTCGATGTCAGCCCTGGACGGATTAGCATCTCCGAGATCCTCCAATACCAGCTGGCTGTACCCGTGGATGACCGTCAACACGTTGTTGAAATCATGGGCGATGCCGCCGGCAAGCAGTCCCACTGATTCCAGCTTCTGGGCATTGAGCAGATCCTGCTCCATTCTCAGACGCTCCGTGATGTCGACCATGAGGCCCTGGAACCTAGTGATCTTCTCATCGTTGCCGATCACGCGAACCAGGTTCCTCAGCCAGACAATCTGTCCGTCTGATCCAATCGCCCTGAATTCAAACACCTGATCTCGTCGCTCCGCCGTGGCACTCCTGTAATAACTGACTACCTCCTCTCTATCGTCAGGATGAACCAGGTTCAGGTAAAAGCCAGGGTTATTCAGCCACATATCCACCGGGTAGCCTAGAATGGCTTCGGCCCTTTGGCTGACAAACGTGAACTCCCATGCAATGGGTTCGGCTTCCCAGACGATGGCATCGACTCCATGAACCAGCTCTCGATAACGTTCCTCGGAGTCCGCCAGCTCTTTTCTCGCCTCGTTCAATTGATGCTGCGTCCGGAAGGCCGTGAGGGCACGTTCCGCGATGGAAGGGAGCAGCGTCAAATAACCGGACTCTTTGATGACGTAATCATACGCGCCCTCTCCCAATGCCCGGGCTGCTACACGCTCATCTCCCAGGCCGGTTACAATAACAACCGGGACATCCACATGGCGCTCATTGAGAATATGCAATAACTTCAACCCGTCCATGCCGGGCATCCGGTAATCGGCGATCACAAGCTCGAATTCCTCATGCTCGAGCGCTGCCAAACCCTCAAGGGCAGTGTCAACAGCGACGATACGAGTTCCATCCCCTAAAGCTTCCAAGGCCCGGCATTCGAGCATCCTGTGATCAGGGTTGTCTTCGATAAGCAGGATCGTATACCCCTTCGCTGTTGGGGTATGAAGCTTGGCTTCCTCTGTAGGCTCCCCCGCACGTCTCATTTTCTTATCCCTGAAGTGAGGGCAGACTGTTCACCAGAATCCAGTACAACTCCAGTTTCCTGACCTTTTCGGTAAACTCCGAGAACTGCATCGGCTTTGAGACATATGAGTTTGCCCCCTCGCCAAAGCCTTTCGCAATGTCCACTTCCTGATCGGAGCTGGTAAGAATGATAACCGGGATGGACTTCAGAGCAGGGTTTTGTTTGATGCGCTGCAGGACCTCGAAGCCGTCCAGCTTGGGCAGTTTTATGTCGAGGAGAATGAGACCTGGACGGGGTGCCGCGGCAGGATCGCTGAATGCGCCCTGCTGCAAGAGGTAATCCATGGCTTCCTGCCCGTCTTTGGCCACATTGACCTCATTGACGACGTTATTCGCTTTCAACCCGCGTTTGATGATGAGGACGTGATCCGGGTTGTCTTCTACCAATAGAATGACGACTGGTTTCATTTTGGATCTCTCCCACCGGAATTCAATCGTAAAAACATGCTAAGGCTCCTGCATCCTCTCCCTGGGCAAACTGAAATAAAAGGTACTCCCACTGCCAACCCCCGCTGATTCCACCCAGACATTTCCCCCGTGCGCACTGATAACGCGTTTGACAATAGCGAGCCCGACCCCCGTGCTCTCGCTGTCCGTGTACTTGCCATCGACACGATAGAAGATGTCAAAGACCCTGTCGTGATACTCCTTAGCGATGCCGATGCCGTTGTCATGCACGAAGAGAGTGCAGAAATCCCGATTTCCATTATCCTTCTTGACGCCGATTTCGATCACAGGCGGAACATCGGGACGCGAGTAGTGGATGGCATTCGAGATCAGATTAATCATCACTTGTTTGAACCGGTCCTGCTCGCAGGTAAGGACAGGCAGGTCGTCCCCAATATTGATGGTTGCTTTCGCCAGTTCAATCTGCCCATGCAACTCATTGATTACCTCGCGCGCCAGTTCTCCCATGTTGACGGCCACCTGCTGTTCCTTCAGCCTCCCGATCCGCGAAAGATTGAGCAGCTGGTTGATGAGCCGCTGCATATGGACGGTATTGGCATGGATGCGTTCCAGGTAAAGGGACGCATCGCCATTGATCCGATCACCTAAGTCGATTTGCAGCAGACTCGCCAATCCCTGCAGGGAGACAACGGGCGCCTTCAGGTCGTGGGAGATGGTATAGATGAATGATTCCAATTCTTCGGTCTTTTGCGCCAGTTCCCGGGTCCGTGCTTCTACCATTTTCTCGAGCTCCGCGGCCTTATGTTTGACCCGGGCGCTTTGAATGCGATACCCCCCATACAGGCAGGCGACAACGAGGCTTGCTGAAAGCAGCCAGAACCACCATTGCATCCAGAACGGCAACAGGATGGTAAAGCCGAACTGGACTGGTTCTGACCAGGGGCGCTGATATTTCCGTGCCCGGACCTCCAATGTGTAGCTGCGGGATGGCAAATTGGTAACGCGAATCTCCTGTCCCTGCAGAGACAGCCATTCATCGTTTAATCCCTGCAAGCGGTACTGGTAACTCAACCGTCTTTCGTTGATAAAGGAGAGGCCTGCGACCCGAGCGAACAACTCGTTCATTGGATGGCCGACTCTGGGAGAATCCGCCGGGAAGAACTGTTGTTTGCCGAGCCGGATTTCCGTGAACTCGACCTTAGGTGCTTCGCCGCTCGACGGATCAAAGCGCGGATCGTAGTGGCTCAGGCCCCCGAGTGTCCCAAACCACAACGTGCCATCGGAATCAGCGAAGAACCCTCCTGCATTGGACTCGTCGTTGGCATATCCTTCTTCCGTGCCGAAGTGGGTGAATGTTTGCGTATCGAAACGATCCACTCCACGGGCTGTGCCCACCCAAAGGTTATTCCGCTGATCTACTCCAAGTGAGTACACTGCATCGTTGGAGAGTCCCTCAGTGCTTGTGTAATGCGCAAAGCGCGTGCCGTCGAAGCTGGAAAGACCATTCGATGAGTGGTAGCCGAACCAGATCCGGCCTGCTTGATCGCTGCAGAGGTAGTAGGGCTGGTTGCTGGCTAGACCGTCCTTCGTGGTGTAGGTTCGCCACGCACGGCCATCCCAGCACGACAGCCCCTTGTCGCCTGAAGCCCACACCCGGCCTTGGGGATCAAGGAGAAGCCTGGCATTTGAAAACGACTGATCGGTAACCGTGACGGGTTCGAATCGCCTCTCAACTTGCCTGTACAGG
Source organism: uncultured Acidobacteriota bacterium (assembly GCA_964353465.1). Lineage (GTDB taxonomy): Bacteria > Acidobacteriota > UBA6911 > UBA6911 > UBA6911 > JAFNAG01. The sequence goes on from CAYGWQ010000131.1 coordinate 4,600, forward strand.
GCTCCCAACATCCCTGCGCACCAGATCGTACCCGCACGATCTTCGATGATGGACATGACCCGGCCCGAGGGCGCCAGAGGGATATCCTTTATAAAGCGAGTCCCATCAAAGACGCTTAATCCCGTCCGTGTTCCGATCCAAAGGTTACCGCTGCGATCCTCTAAAAGCGCGTCGACCGCATTATCGTTCAGCCCGTCCCGGACGGTAAAATTCCGCCAGATGCGGCCATCGAATCGACTGAGCCCCCCTGTTGTGCCAACCCACAGGAATCCCTTCCGGTCGCGCAGGATAGGTCTGACCAGGTTGGAACCGAGTCCATCGGCGGTGTCATAATTTGTAAAGGCACGGCCCTGAAACTTGTACAGGCCTCCATACGTTCCGATCCAGAGGATACCTTCCCGATCTTCGAACAGAGACCGCACGTCGTTGAAGTTCAGGCCGTTGCGGGTACCGAGAAAGGCGATTTGGCCTTCGCGGATAACACCCAAACCTTGAGGGGCGCCTACCCATACCATGCCATGATGATCGGTGCATAGCGCGACGGCAGGCCCATAGATAAGTCCGTCGGCGCGGGTGTAAGCTTTGACAAGCCGGTCCCCCTTGTACGCTCTCAAGGACTGATCCAGCCCCAACCAGAGCTGATGTTCCCTGTCCTGGCCGAGCGTGTGGATATTCTTTCCTTGCAGCTCACGCGAGTCAAAGGGGCTGAAGCGCTCCCCTTGTCGATAAGCCACGCCTCCTGTTGTGGCTGCCCAAAGGCGGCCCGAATGGTCGATCAGGACTGCATTCACATTATCTGCAGGGAGGCCATCCGCCATCGTATAAACCCGCCAATGCCGGCCATCGTAGCGGCAGAGTCCCCGCGACGTCGCGCCCCAGACTGAATTGTTTCCTTCTATGGCCAGCGAGACCACCCGGTTATCCGCCAGCCCGTCCGCGATCGTATAATTCTTGAACAGCTTTCCGTTCCAGACACTCACTCCGCTAAGTGTCGCCAGCCAGATCCGGCCGGTCGAATCCTCAGCGATGGCGTTGATCCAATCGTTTGCCAGCCCTTGGCGGACGCCATATATGGTCATGGAGGTGCCGTCGTAGCGGTTAAGACCGGCTTGGGTGCCTATCCACAAGTGTCCCGCACGGTCCTGATAAATCGATTGAACCACGGCCTGTGAAAGCCCGTCTGTTGCGGTATAGAGACGGAAGTAGTAGTGCTCGGCGTGGGCACCCGGCACAGTCGCAACGATCATCAGATAGACCATGCCCCAGACGCACAATCGAACCTTATCAGACGGTCGCCGCATCCATGACCTCCCTTTTCCGGTCACATTGGCTGACAAAAAATAGGATCGAAGCTCGGGTTTCGCACGCAGAAACGAATATCTCATGCCTCTGCCGGGAAGGGCTGATCGAGGTGCGCAACCCAGCCTGTACCCCGTATATTCCGTATCGGCAGCAAGATATAATTGATAAGCAAGTTTGTTACCTCCCGAAGTCGCAGAATCGAGATGATGGCCGTCATTTGCCAAAGTCCGCAGAATAGTCAGGTCCAGAATGCCCTATTGCTTTTCCCAGGCATGGCCGCATCTGGGACACTTAACCGGATGGCAGACTCTGCAGGATTCCCTGGCACAAGCGGAGCAGGCGGGCATGCACGCGGAGCACACAAGATGGAGTTTGTCATCGCAGACAGAAAAGGCCCTGGGTAAGGCGAAGCACGCCTCGCACGACAGCAGGTCGAATCCTTTGGCCAATGGACTCCAATCCATATGAAGTTTTCGGATCCCTTTGCGCCGCAGCAGAAAAAGCTCGGCCCGCAATACGGGCAACTGCGCCCGCACTGCCTGTGCCAGGCTGACATCGACGCTCATGGCGTACTTGCGATCGAGGTCCGCTACCTTTGCAGGATACTCCCGCTCGATGGCCTGAAGCCGCATCTGCTCGGCCTCGAGAACCTTCGGCTCTTCCCCTTTGCGCTTTTTGTTCTCAATGCGGGCCAACATCTCCATCCTGAGATCTCCATAGTACGAGTGAAGACGCTCCAGGTCGCGCGACATCCGCCGTTCCATGCCGGCGAGGAATGGAGCCAGTTTTGTGCGGATGTGCGCCGGCAGAAGGCGGTTCGCGCGCTCTCGAAGTCTCTGCCCGGACAGCGCCAGGGGCAACTCCGCCTGGGTCGGCCCGGCCGCACCTGATCCCCAGTCCTCCCGCAGCTTTGCAAGCAAAGGATTGATGAGACGATCCGCCACGGCTCCATTGGACTCATTGATGCACAGGTAGAGGGTATCTTCCCGCTTGTCGTCCGAAGTCGAAGTGATATGGAACACAAGCAGGAAATAGCAGCCTCGCGCGGCAGTGACTTCCTTTAGGCGAAACGTGGCATTCCCGAGCACCAGCGCGCGTGACAACTCTCGCTCCAACTCCTCGGCAGGCGCAGGGGGGGCGCTCGAGGGCCAGTTAAAAGCGCAGTATGCTCCGCGCTCGCCGAGCAGTCGCATCAGGCGCTGGGCCCACTCGGCTTCGAAACTCACGCGTACGGCTTGCTCGGGCAAGGTCGTCCCGAATCCCACCCTGGACCATTCCGGCAGGGCAAGGGCTTGTTGCACGTTTTGCGGCGCGAAGATCTCCAGCCCATCGGGGTGAATCGGCTCCACCAGCGCTCCCTGGGCCGCCAGCGTTCTTGCCAGTATGTCTCTAAGATCGCTCATGCCACACCGAACTCTTCCCCGAAGACCTCATCATCCAGAGCCTTGACGGTTTCATAGTCCTGCATGGCCGCCGCCAGACGGTCACCCAAACGGTCGAAGGCGTTCTGCCGGCCCTCTTCTGTTTGCGCCACCCAGGCCGAAAAGACCAGGCTGGCGAACGACTGACCTTCTTCCATCTCCCCCAGGATTGATTGAATCTCGCCGATCACCAGCTCAAACATATGGATCTTTTCATCCAGGATGCGCAGCATGCGTTCTTCGGCCGTGTGCTTGACGGCAAGATTGAACACAAAAACCTCCCGCGTCTGTCCGATACGATGAATCCGCCCGATCCGCTGCTCGATGAGTTGGGGGTTCCAAGGGAGGTCGAAATTGATGAGCGTGCTGCAAAACTGAAGGTTCCGGCCTTCCCCTCCCGATTCGGTACTGAGCAGCACCGGAACCTCCTCGCGAAACCGCTCTATTGCCTTGTCTTTTTCAGTACCGCTTAGGGAGCCTTCGAAACAGGTGAACGGAATCCCATGACCGCGCAGGGAATCGCCCAGCATGTGCAGCGTCTCCCGGAAGCGTGCAAACACCAGTTTCTTCTCGGACGGATTTCTTTCCAGAAGTGACAGCAGGGCATCCGATTTCGCGCTTCGGACCAGCCGGCCATACTTTTCACTCAGCTCCTGCCAATCAGCGGGGCTCTCAGGCTTCAGGAGGCGCGCGAGGGATGCCGCCGCAGCCCGGGGCGAGGATCCGGCAGCTTCGATCAGATGATGCAGCGCCATGCTGTTCTGTGTCCGCTGATCCTCCGGAAGGGCGCGGATGCGCCGGCTGAGTTCCTGGTAGCAATCCAGCTCTTCCGGGGCAGGCTCGACCAGCACTGTGGCTGCGTGCCGGGCCGGCAGGCGCACATCTACCAGCGCGCGCGTATTGCGGATCATGACGTCGCGCATCAGTTCCTGCAATCGCCCGCGATTGGACGGCACGCGCGGATTTCCCGGCGTGACGTAGATCGACCGGAATTCCTTCTCGGTTTTGAATATGCCCGGTTTCAGCAGCGTCAGGAGGTTGTAAAGCTCCACGAGGCTGTTTTGAATCGGTGTTGCGGACACGAGGAGCAGGAACCTCTTCCGGAGACCGTCAATCAGTTTCCAGTTTTTGGAGCTTCGGTTTTTCAGGTGGTGGGCTTCATCCACGATGATGAGATCAAACTGCCGCCCCAACAAATGTTCCGCATTGTCCTCTCGCCTGGCCGCCGCAATGGAGGCGATGATACGCGGCTGCCCCCAGAATGCCACGGCATCCCGATGGAGCGTTCTGTCTTGGCTGGTTATGAATTCGAGACCGAATTTGCTCTCCATTTCCTCTTGCCACTGCCCGACCAGCGAGGCCGGTGTCAAGATCAGAATGCGCTCGGCCATGCCCCGCAGCATATACTCCTTGAGAACCATGCCTGCTTCGACGGTCTTGCCCAGCCCGACTTCGTCGGCCAGCAGGACACGGCCATGAAACTGCTTGAGGACCTTGCGCGCCGTCTCAACCTGGTGCCAGTAAATATCCACGCCGCGCAGGTGGGGCAGGCACAACAGCTCGTCGAAGGTCTGGAAGAGGGAGGCATGCGCCAGATCGAGCCTGAGGATGAAGTCCGCAGCCGAGCCGGAGTCGCTTCGATCGACGATATCGTAGGCTGCAGCGTCGGGCAGCGTGAAGCGGATCGGAATTTTGGCGGCATAACGAGGCAGGGGTGCAACGGATGCAACGCCCTCTTGGGCTTTCGCAGCTGCTGGGGCCGGGGTAGCGGCCGGTTTCTTGTCCGGCACCGGCCTGGTTGGGCGAACCTTTCTGAATTCGTCGAGCTTCGGCTTCCAGTGGAGAATGGTATGTATCCACCGCTGAGTCCATTTCCAGTCCATTCCTTCAGGGCAGAACTGGAAGAAGGAATTCTCGCGGATGCCTGTATTTTCGAGCATCGACTTGGCGAGCGGCCATTTGCCCGACTGCGCCAAAGCGAGTGCCTTGCACAGGTAAAAGCTGGGTGTGGGATAGCACAACCTGTCCAGCTTCTTCAGGTGGCGCATGGCCAATTCCGGCTGCTCTTCAACCACGGCTGCGAAGGCCGCAAGCTCGAGCAGCGACGCGTCGTCCGGATATTGCAGGACAGCCTTTTGGGCGCATTCCAGCGGCCGCCGGCGCTTGTCGAAGAGCCTTTCTTTAATGGCATCCTGCCACTCGTACAGCGATACTGCATCCTCGCGCATGTCTTCGTTCATCGCGGGCGTAGTATATCACCACCCTTGTGCGTTGTACCTGGTTACAGCGCCCCGGGACCTGGATCGAGCTCTGGAACATGCGCGGATGGAACTGGACCTCGATCCTCTTTCCTTAAGCGCAAACTTCGGATATGCCTGGATTCTCTTTTTCGCCGGCTGCTACGACCAGGCAACCGATCAGGCCCTGAAAGCGCTGGACATGTATCCCGACGCGCTTCAGGCAAACTATGTGCTCGGCTGGGCCTATCTTGGACGATCGAAGCTCGAAGAGGGCGTAGCGGCGTTTAAGAAAGCTGCGGCCGCTTCGCGCGATCCAGTTTCGCTAGGATATTTGGGGTATGCGTATGGCTTGGCCGGACAAAGAGATGCGGCGCAGAATCTGCTCCACGACTTGAGCATAAGAGCAAAAAGCGAGTACGTGCCGCGGCCAAGCCTGGCATACCTGCATGCCGGATTGGGCAATATCGACCGCGCCGTCGAGGAATTGGAAAAGTGTTTCGAGGAGCGAGATAGCCAGCTGTTCTGGTTTCCGCTTGCCGTCTTCTCCGAAGACCTGCTCAAAGACCCCCGTTTCCAAGCGCTGATGCGACGCATGCCCAAGTGATCCTCACCCCCCGAAATACTGGCTGCAGAGAGCGGATCGTATGGAGATCGGATCTGCACACACATACGGCTGCAACAAGAAGAAGGAAACGCGGCAGGAGACCGCCATGCGCTCCCTGTCAGCCGTTGTGTGTCGCCAGAATCCCGTAAGACAGGAAATTCAGGCAACTAACGCGGGCGCCGGGATGGACCCATATGCCATAAATGCGAACCCATGATTCCATTTTCCCTTGGGCTCTTCGCCTGCTTCATTGCCTTCTTCCGTTCCCGATAAAACCTCAGCCTCGAGATCCTTGCCCGCCGTCAGCAGCTATGCGTACTCAAGCGAAGGAATCCTCGCCCTCGGCTACGCATCCAGGATCGATTGTTTTGGATATTTCTACGCCGGCCTTGGCCCGCTTGGAGTGATGTCCTCTCACTGTCTCATTTGGGGAGCAAGCAGATTCAAAGTGGGTAGTGGGGCCGGAACCCGTACCGCCGGCCGGGTTATTTTCCCTTATTGATGAGTTCGCGCCGTCGCGCCATTACTCGATGATGACGCTCAAGGCAGATCCGATTTTCAAGCCATTGCATTCCGACCCCCGCTTCCAAGCGCTTATGGACAAGATGAAATTCCCGAAATAGGAAATTTCTATTGATCCTCCCGCCGAATCTGGTTTAGATTCGGGGCGTACCCAAATCCTCACTGAGAAACAAAAGCTCCTGTTCTGGGTTGCCTTTCCTGCTTTATGCGCTTTTCGCGTTCCACCGACTGAGTTGATTCACCAATGAGCTTTAACCGGCAGTTCATGTTTCTTTGTGGTTCGCTGCTATCGAGATTTCAAATCGTTTGAGGAGGGATTTATGAAACGAGCCCTTATTGCTGTTGCGTTGGTCATGTTGCTCGTTGCCGTTGCCTTGCAGTCGCAGACGCCCGCTCCCAAACCGGGACCGGAGCATCAGAGGCTTGGCTATTTGGTGGGAACCTGGAAGTTAGAAGGAGAGAGAAAGACCAATCCTTCTGGCGCGGGAGGCAAAATCACCGGCACGATTACCTGCTCTCTGTTTGAGGGCGGTTTTCATCGGGTCTGTCAGAGCACAATCCAAAATCCATCGGGAACCTTTAAGGGGATGAACATCACATTGTGGAATCCCGAGGAAAAGGTTTATAAAAAGCATGATATCAGCAGCGACGGGACTACAACAGAGTCGCGCATCACTCTGTCGAAGAATACCTGGATCGAAACATATGACCGGCGCTTGGAGGGCAAGATTTATCATTGGAGATGGACGAGCGTCGAGACCTCTCCCACAGAACTCACCCAGAAAGCGGAATATTCGGAGGATGGCAAAACCTGGATAGCAACTCATGAGAGAAAATGGACGAAGCAATGGCTGCTGCCGTCCGAGATCAAGGCTCCAGAGAAATGAAGTGTTGCCTGACAGGAATCGTCGAAAAATCGACCTGATTGCACAGCGACCGATTTTCCTGTTGACTGCCTACATGAATATCGGATACCCTGTTCCTGTAGGTTACCTAATGAGAAGTGAGCGTGCAGATGAGCAGATGTTACCTATGAAGAGCGGGCATACAGATAAGGCGGATGTTCTCCAGGGCACTCTGATTCTCCTCGTTCTACAAACGTTGGAGGCGCTCGGATCGATTCACGGCTACGGCATTGCGCGCCGGATCGAGCAGATCAGCAAAGACGTGCTGCAGCTCAACCAGGGCACTCTATATCCGGCTCTCTTGCGAATGGAGCAGGAAGGATGGATTGCCTCCAAGTGGGGAACGTCCGAGAAGAACCGCAAGGCGAGGTTTTACTCCATTACTGCAGCCGGGCGGAGAAGACTCACCAAGGAATCCGAGGATTGGAGGCGCATGTCATCGACGATTGAACGTTTCCTTGGCTCCGACCCGGTGAGCTTGGCGAAGGAGCTCGGATGAGCTGGGCGAGGGTGGTTGCCGCTCGGTTGCGTGGCCTGTTTGGACGGAAACGACTGGAGCGCGAGCTGGATGATGAAATCCGCTCTCACCTGGAGATGCAGATTGAGGACAACCTCAAAGCTGGCATGAATCCAACAGAGGCGCGATATGCCGCACTGCGCAGCTTTGGAGGCATAGAGCCGATGAGGGAATCATACCGTGAACGACGGGCGTTCGCCCTGGTCGAGACATTGGCGCAGGACATACGCTACGCACTGCGCACTCTCCGCAAGAGCCCCGGCTTTTCGGCGACCTCCGTAGCCGTACTGGCACTAGCGATTGGCGCCAATACCGCAATGTTCAGCGTGCTGAATGCGGTCCTGCTCCGGCCGCTTCCTTATCGATCCCCCGAGCAGTTGGCGATGCTGTGGAGCGAGGTTCCAAGTCAGAACCTTCGTGAAGGCAGATCGACCTATCTGAATGTCGAAGAGTGGCGGCGTCAAAGTAAGAGCTTCGCAGACATGGCGATCTTTGATGGTGCCTCCGTGACGCTCACGAGTGCCGTGGAGGCGGAACAGATAAGTGTCGCCCGGATCTCACCCAACTTCTTCCCATTGCTCGCCGTTCAACCCTTGTTGGGGCGCAACTTCACCGAAGAGGAGGCTGAGCAGCGGCAACGTCTGGCCTTGATCAGCCATGGCTTCTGGCAAACGCGTTTCGGAGGCTCGCCTGATGCGATAGGGGCGACCATCGAGCTCGACGGACTTCCTTCCCGGATCATCGGTATCCTCCCTGCAGGTTTCCAGTTTGTGCCACAAGCTGCGCAGGTGTGGGAGCCGCACTCGATGGTTCCGGACTGGGAAGCCCATCGCGGTGTGCGTGGCCCAGATATCTGGTTCGTAGTTGGGAGACTGCGACCGAACGTGACTCTCGAGCAGGCCCAGGCGGAAATGAGTGCGATTGCACGCCGGCTCGACGAGCAGTTGCCGGCGCCCGACAGGAACCGCGGCATCAGCGTGGTATCCCTGAGCCGGCAACTGACCGGCCCCCGGTCACGGCTGGCATTGGGGATGCTGACCGGGGCCGTTTTTTGTGTGCTCCTCATTGCCGCTAGCAACGTCGCAAGCCTCTCGGTGGCCCGCAGCGCCAGCCGCGAAAGGGAAATCGCAATCCGGGCTGCGCTCGGAGCCAGTCGTGCACGGATCGTCCGGCAGTTGCTCGCCGAAAGCCTAACTCTGGCCGTGATATCGGGAATAACGGGGTTATTGGTAGCCCTGGCGGGCATCCGCGTCATTCTGGCCCTCAAGCCTGGAGACTTGGCCCGTCTGAACGAGGTCGGCCTCGACCCACGGGTGCTCGGCTGTGCCTTGGCCCTTTGCCTCCTCACAGGAATCCTGGTTGGACTGGCGCCGGCGATAACCATGGCGCGAAGAAACTTGAGGCCCTCCTGCCAGGAAGGAGGAAGAGGCATCGCCGGCGGAGTCGCCACGCGCGGAATCCGCCGTGCTCTCGTAGTGACGCAATTCGCGCTGGCGATCATTCTGCTGGTCGGCGCCGGTCTTCTGATCAGAAGCCTGTGGTCAGTAGAGAACGTCGATCCGGGATTCAGGCCCGAGCGGGTCCTTTCGATGCA
>CAYGWQ010000132.1:0-13660 GCA_964353465.1 uncultured Acidobacteriota bacterium
GCATTCGCGAGCACGGCATGGCCGCCGCACTCAACGGCATGTCCCTGTCGTACGTGCGACCGTTCGGCGCCACATTCTTCGTGTTCAGCGACTACCTGCGCCCCTCGATGCGATTAAGCGCGCTAATGGGGCTGCCCGTGATTTACATTTTCACCCACGACTCGATCGGGGTGGGCGAGGATGGCCCGACGCACCAGCCGGTGGAACATATCCCAGCCTTGCGTGCCATTCCGGGGCTGATCACCATGCGACCGGCAGATGCGAACGAGGTGGCGGAAGCCTGGCGTGTCATCATGCCGTTGCGACACCGGCCCGTTGCGCTGATTCTGAGCCGCCAGGCCTTGCCGACGCTCGACCGCGGCAAGTATGCCTCCGCTCACGGCGTTGCCCGCGGCGCTTACGTGCTCGCCGATGCGGAAGGCGGGCGCCCCGAAGTGTTGTTGCTGGGAACCGGCAGCGAGGTTGCCCTGTGCGTGCAGGCCTATGAGATGCTACAAACAGAGGGCATACGGCCCCGTGTCGTCAGTATGCCTTCATGGGAACTCTTCGAAACGCAGGACCGGAGCTACAGGGATAGAGTGCTCCCGCCGAATATCCGGGCCAGGGTTGCAGTCGAACAGGCTTGTGGACTGGGCTGGGAGCGCTATGCGGGCAACGGCGGCGCCATTCTGGCTATGCAGTCTTTCGGCGCGTCGGCGCCCATGAAGGACCTGCAGCGCAAATTCGGTTTTGCTGCGGACCGGATTGTTGCGGCCGCCAGAGAGCAGGTAAAGAATCATCAGGCATGAGGAACAAGTTCAGGAGGGCACCGTGAACCAATCGCGCTCTGCGGCTATCGTCGCTCCGGTAGCGATGGCGTCGGAACAACAGTCCTTGCCCCTCGTCCATATTGAGGAACCGCTCACTATTACCATCTTCGGCGCATCCGGCGACCTCGCCCTCAGAAAACTCCTGCCGGCGCTCTACGCCCTCTTCGAGCAGGGCCTGTTTCGCGAACAGTTTGTCATCGTCGGATTTGCCAGGAGGCAATACACCGATGAAGCCTTCCGGCAACACGCGCGGGAGGCCGTCAAAACTTTCAGCCGTCTGCCCGTCGAGGATGCCACCCTGGACCGGTTCTGCAGCCGGATATACTACCAACAGGGGGATCTGCATGATGGGGAGGCATACTCCGCGCTGCGAAAGCGCTTTCAGGATGGAGAAAATTTTCCGCCCAACCGTGTGTTCTATCTGGCGATCACGCCGGATCATTTTTCGTCCACCATCGTGAACCTCCACCGGGCAGAGTTGATCCACGCTCCTCGTACCGTTCCCTGGTGCCGCCTTGTCATCGAGAAACCGTTTGGCCGGGATATCGAGAGCGCCCGGCAGCTGAACCAGGATGTGCTCGCGTGTCTGGATGAGGCACAGATCTACCGCATCGATCATTATCTCGGGAAAGAGACCGTTCAGAATATCCTGGGTTTTCGCCTGGCGAACTCGATCTTCGAGCCGGTCTTCAACCGTCACCATGTGGATCACATTCAGATCACTGCCGGCGAAACGGTGGGAATGGAAAGCGGCCGCGGCGCCTACTACGATGCTGCCGGCGCACTGCGCGACATGGTCCAGAACCACTTGTTGCAGTTGCTGTGCCTGGTGACTATGGATCCGCCGAGCAACCTGACTGCGGACGCGATCCGCAACGCCAAAGTCGAGCTCCTGCGTTCGCTCGTGCCGCCGGCGGCGCACGAAATCAGGGATAACGTTATCCGCGGGCAATACCTTGCAGGTGAAATCGATGGCCGGCCGGTTCCCGCTTTCGTAAAGGAAGATCGGGTTGCGCGCAGTTCCAGGACGGAGTCCTACTGCGCTCTCCGGCTCCACATCGAAAACTGGCGCTGGGCCGGCGTGCCCGTTTATCTGAGAACCGGCAAGAGGCTGGCGAAGCGCCTGACGGAGATCGCCATACAGTTCAAAAAGCCTCCGCTCCAGTTGTTCCGGACCGTCGAATGTGTGGGGGATATCTGCGACCTCACCCTTTCCCATCCCAATGTGCTGGTATTTCGCATTCAACCGGATGAGGGAATATCCTTGCGCTTCTCGGCAAAGCGACCTGCCATGCAATTCGTCGTCGAGAGCGTCGCCATGAACTTTTCGTATCTTCAGACGTGGAAAATGTCTCTGCCCGAAGCCTACGAGCGCCTGTTGCTCGATGTCATGCGCGGGGACTCGACGCTTTTCACGCGCTCCGACCAGGTCGAAGCGGCCTGGCAGGTGATGGATCCCATACTGAGGGTGTGGCAATCTCAGCCTGAGCTTCCCATTCATCCCTATATGCCGGGCTCATGGGGGCCCGCAGCCGCCGATGTGCTGCTCACTCGGGAAGGCTTTGCCTGGAGAAATCCGGATTAGCAGCATTCCACTATCCAAGAATCTCCCCGGCGCGCTACAATAGCGGAACCTATTTTCGCGTGTCGGTCTGTTGCGCGGATTGCAGACTGAAAGGACCTATTCGCTGTGATCGGCAGGATGCAGGAGCGCACCACGGTTGGCTGCGGCGGGATTCAGCCCGATCCCTGGCCTGCCGATCCGGATTGCCTCTCTTTATCATGACGGAGGCCGGCTATGAAAACCAGAATCAGGGAGCATTCGCTTGATTGGGCGCTGACTCACCTGTGTCGATACTGTGACAGCGATCTTTTTCCGCGCATGTTCGAGTTCAATGCCATTCGGCATAATTGGAGAGAGGTGAAATCTCATCTGCTTGCCGTCAACCTCGACAAGCATGTGCCCCAACCGCCCCTGATGCGCTTTGCCCCCAAGCTGACTGGCGCCCAGCGCATCGTGCAGCGGCTCGATCCGATTGACTCGCTGATCTACACGGCCATGGTGCACGAAGTCCTCGAAACCGCAGCGGGAGGCCATGATCCCGAGGCCGGCCGCTTCGCCAGCCTGCGAGTGCAGCCGAACGCCGACGGATCCTTTTTCAGTACCGCACGCAATGCGTGGCAACAGCACAGCCAACGGGTTGAAGCCCTCGCGCGAAAACACAAGGACGGCTACGTCCTCATGGCGGACATCATGAACTTTTTCGGACACATCCAGCCGCGCCGGCTCGACCGGATCCTGGCAGAGTTGCCTGTCCGGGATGCGGACATGGCGCGGCAGCTCAGCCGGTTCCTGGCAGCCTTGAGCCCGGCGTCGGTCCGCGGCATTCCTGTCGGCCCGGCAGCCAGTACCGTCCTTTCCGAGATTGTTCTTGCCAACATCGACCGGAAGCTCCATTCCTGCACCGCTGACTTCGCACGATGGGGAGATGACATGCGCCTGTTCTTCACCACTCGCGAGGAAGCGCAGGAAGCGTTGCGCAACCTGAGCGACTATCTGCATGTGACCCACGAAATGATCTTCGGGCTCGAGAAAACCCGGGTGGTGGCGGTTGATCAGTTCATGGCCCGTTACTTCAGAGGGCTTCCGGATGAAACGGCCGCCGCGGGCCCGGCAGAAACGAGACTGAGCCAGTTTGTCGGGCAGAACATCGGCCTGACGCATCACTATGCCTGGGGGACCTCTGCCGTGCCGGACTTTCAGCCGATGAAGGTCTACCTGCAGTTGCAGGCCCTTCCTGAATTCCAGACGGTGGAAAAGGCGTACCTCGTTTGTTTTACCAAGGCGATTGCGAGCGATCCGCCCGATCTCCTGGCTGTGAAGAGGATCCTGCGGAAAGCGGCCGCCTTCCGGATTCGCAACCTCATTCCCGGCACACTCGAGAAATTTGACCGGCTGATGCCGGTGATCCGCGAGGCCGGGACGTACCTGCGGGCGGTGCTGGGGGGAGAGGAGACCCGGAAATATGCGGTGCAGCTGCGGGACATATGGGAACACAGATTGCAGGGCAACTCCTACTTCCATGACTGGATGTGCCACGTGTTTACCAATCCGGGGCTCGACGAAGTCGATCTGCCTGCGAAATACAGCACGGTAGTCAGTGTCAGAAATCAGGCGCTGCTCGCATTGCGCAGGCGCGATGCCGATTGGATCAGGAGGCATGCAGCACACCTGGCAGATCTCGATCCATGGGACCGGCGCGCGGTTCTCTATGCCTGCAAGGTATTGCCGCCGGGTGATCGCGCGCATGTCATGGGAGCTACACAGGCGCGCGGTGAGATCGTAGATCGGTCGATTGTGCAGTACGTGGAAGCCGTGGCCGGACGCCCTGAGAGTTAGCCTGCTTTATTCATGAAGAAAGGATCGCAAAACATTTAGGGACACGGAAGAACGCGGATGAACACGGACCAGGTCCGTGTCCTGAAAGCCTTCTGTCACGAGCGAATCCAGGCACTGTGTACCGTTTTTCATTTGTCTGCGAACGACGTTCTTGAATCGAGCTAGTTAGTTTCAGTCGCGAAACTCATCGTTCGGTCCGTAGCGCCGGCTGGACTATGGTCAAATGTGGGGGCGGGCTTTAGCCCGCGCATCAAGAATAACAACTACGGTGCGGTCGATTTCATGAGCGTAATTCATTTGTTATTAAGGCGGTGTGTGGATAGAAGCACCGATCCCTCATTCAGGCACACCGGGCACGGGCTAAAGCCCGCCCTCACATGATCTCTCTGGTTGACGGACGATTCTGCCCCAAAAGGGAGTTCCGCGACAGAAACTGGTTAGGGAGCCCGCCTGTCCGGAGCGACAGGCGGCGAATCCTATCCTGGAGGAGGAGCAAGCCGATAAGATGAAGATGAGATTCCCTGCAACCAGCGGGTGTCTGGCGATATTCCTGATGTTGGCCTCGGTATCCGGTTGGAGCCAGAACGACCCGGCTTCGGTGAACAAGATAAAGATCGATGAGGCGGCAAGACTGGTCAACCTCACGCCTCAGTCCAGTGTCCAATACGACTATGTAGTGACGGCCGCGGTACGACTCCTCCTGTTCTGGATGTCACGAGATGATGTGGGCCAGGGCTACATCCGGCTGGGGACAGAGCCGGGCCAGGCTCCTCTGGAGACCATCCAACTGGTGATGGGTTCGGATCCTGCAAAAGCGCCGCTGGGCGTCAATCGCTGGGGCGCTGCGGCAGAGGTTTGGTGCCGCTCGGACAGCTCCGGCGCTTTCTTCGGTTTCATGAAGGCATCGAAGGGCGAGTCGGTATCAGCCGCCCGGGAGGAACTGTCACGCGAAAAGGATTCACAGCGATACCAGTTTGAGGGGATTATCAGCCGCACTAGCCATGGCCAGGAAACCTCGATCACCGTACCCATCAGTTCGGCCAAGGACTTTAGCCTCCATCAACTGCCGCTGGCGCAGCAAATGGTTATGGATAAACTGAAGACAACAACACGGACACCCCGCGCCCTGGATGCCCGTTCCCTGCAGGGATGCGCGACCGGCAGCGGTTTCCTTTTCACGCTGCGCGAGCTTATGACGGCCGTGCTCTCCGGGCAAAAGACTCCCTTGACACGGTGCTACATTTACTTCGCCCGGCGCTACACAATGACCATAAACCGATGCGAACCGGTGAAAGAGATGAAAGTCGCCTTGAAGCTTCGCGGCGCCACGCGCAAGGTGGAGAAGATCTATCGCAACTTGAGAAAAGCCGATTTTAGAATTGTCAATGCTCAAACCGGACTACCCACAGATTTCCGGATGGTCTTTGGTGAATCCGGTGATCTGAAGGGCGTTCCGGTTCAAGTTGAATTCCAGCCGAACTGGTGGTTCCGGGTCACCATAAATCTCAAGCCCGGTGCCCCGGGCCAATGAAGCGTCAGGAAGCAGCAGGAATACCCATAGAACCACAAAGAGCTCAAAGACTACGAAGTGACCGGCATGTACCGCCGGCGTGGGATGAACGGCAATCCGGTTCAAAGCTTTGGCTTCCACCTTTTTGAGGTCTTCGAGGTCTTTGTGGTTGGTTATTTCTGTGTGACCTTCTCGCTCCCGCCGGTAGACACCACTGTTTGTGCGTCAGGTGTCTCCAATTACAACTTGCCTTTGCGGCGCCGCAAGGCTAAAATTTCCCAAATGGCATAACTAGTTGAATATCCAATGGTTCCAGGTGCGTCAGGCATGCATGTCACGCAAGAAACTGATCACCAGCATCAAACTATGTCTTCTGATCGTCGTTCTGGCCGTGGTGGGCTGGAATGTGTATGCCGCCTGGCGTGATGTCGGGATTGCGCAACTGAGAACGGCCATCGAGATCGATTGGAGATGGTCCGCACTCTCGCTGCTTGGGTTTGCCTGTATCATCCTGACCAGTGCTACGGCCTGGTTTTGGCTGCTGCGTCGGTTAGCCGCTGCGGGATCGCCTCTGCGGCTTTACGGCGCTTACTGCTTCAGCCACATGGGAAAGTATGTGCCGGGCAAGGTTATGCTCTTATTGATGCGTCTCGAACGCACTGAACGGCTCGGTGTAGCCCATCTCGCCACCACGCTCTCCACGATCATGGAGAATGCCGCCTACATGGTTTCCGGCGCGGCCGTGGGCATTGCAGTGCTGCTGCTTTTCATGGTGCAGCGTAATCCGGCGGGCCACTTGTGGTTGCTGCTTGTGGCTACCTGCTCCATCGTGGTTTTGCTGGTTGCGATTCATCCCGGAGTGTTCTACCGGCTGACAAACCAAGTCTTGAACTGGATGGGCCGGCCTGGGATAGAGCCGGGCCGGTATCTGCCTATGAGTGCTGTCATGGTGTCCACCGTGATGATGGTTCCATGCTGGTTCTTTGGAGGATTGGCTCTCTGGGCGACGACCCGTTGCCTCGTTCCGGTGGATTTCGACCACTTCTGGGTCCTCATGAGCGCCTATGCCTTGTCCGTCTTGCTCGGGATCTTCAGCTTCCTGCCCGGAGGGCTGGGCGTTCGCGAGCTTGTGCAGGGCTACCTGCTTCTTCCCGTTGTGTCGGCGAGTATCCCGGCAACGGAGGCCATTGAGGCCGAGGCAACAATCATTGTCGCGATGGTGGTGATGCTGCAGCGCCTCTTCCAGATCACCACCGAGACGGGATTAGGTCTATTGGGAGGGGTTCTAACCGGTTCAGGCATGAGGAGAGTCCATGAATAAGAAAGAACCTGCTGCCATGCTGCGCTTCTGCATTCCCCAGGGGATCACTGCATTTAGGGTTGTCCTGGGCGGCGGCGCCCTGTATGCAGCCGCTTTTCATCGGGTGGACTTGGCAGCGACGCTCATAACCCTCGGCGCGGTTACCGACGGATTGGATGGCCCTCTGGCCAGAAGGCTCGGCGTGATCTCTGAGTTTGGCGCTCTGTTTGATTACTTCGCAGACTACCTCTGCTACATTGTTGCTCCGATGATGCTCTCCCTGATTATTACCGGGGAATCCCAGGGACTGATCAGTCTGATGGTCCTGGGACTTCCTCTGCTGGCAGGTGCGATCCGGTATTCCCGGAATGCCAGCTTACTCAAGATCCAGGCGTTTGATGAAGTGGGAATTCCCGGTCTGGGGACGGTTTTTTATGCCTTCTTCATTGTCACGCTGGCATTCCTCGATCTTGGGCCGACCATTGGAGCGGTGTTGCTGAACCGCATCCTGCTCTTGACGGTAGTTGCAGTTTCCTGCTTGATGATTCTCCCTGTGCGGTATCCCAGGCTGATGAAATTCAAATGGATCTCCGCCCCGATTCTTCTTGGGTTCGCAGTCATGCCATTCGTATACACCAAGGTCCTTGCCGCCATCGCACTGGCATTAGGTTTTGTGTATACGGCAATTTCCCCCTTCTTCTTCTTGAAACCACGAAATACACGAAAAGTCTGAGGGCATAAATGGGGATTGGAGTGTTTTTTCTCTCACTGAATGGCAATCCCGTTGGGCCCCCATGCAGTGAGCAGAAGGATAGGGCATCCATGCCCGGATGCCTGCACCTTTTCGTACTATTTACCTGCCGATCCTTTGCACGAAGGAGAGGATTTCACACCGACACGCATAGCCGGGCGGCGCGAAGCGACAATTTTCACCACTGACACGCCGAGCGGGGAGGCGCGAAGCGCCGGCAGAGAATAGCCCCGCCCGTGAGGGCGGGGTTTGAGTGAGACAAGGAATGGAGGTCCGAAGGACCGGCACAAATGTCATGTGCCGCACCTTCGGCGCTCAGGCCAATCGCCTGCAAACCCCGGCCTCACGGCCGGGCTATTATCTGCCGCCTCTTCGAGGCTCCTTTTCTCCGCGTCGCCGCGGTGAGGTTTATTTGGTTGCGGCTATGCTGCGCTGTGTATTTCGTGGTTTTGTTCTGACGGTCGCCGGCCTTACAATGCCTGAAAAGCCGGGTGCTGGTTGCATGTTGCACGGTATTGGAAGGCTGGACGCCATGTCTCTTGCCCGCCCGCCTTGCGAGCGTTTTCTCGGCATCGATATCGGGGCTGAGACCGTAAAGATCGCAGAGCTCATTCGTTGCGATGCCAGGCTCGAGCAGGGGCGCCGGATGGTCGTGGATCATGGCAAAGAACCGCAAGCCGCGGCTTTGAAGATGCTCGCCGAATTGGACTGGCCCACCGTCCATAGCGCCGCTGTCACTGGCCGTCTCAGCAGTGTGCTCCGCCTACACAAAGTTCCCATTCAGGCGGCCCAGGCTGCGGCCTTGGCATTCCGGATGCCGGATCATGGCCCGCTCATGCTGGTTTCCATCGGCAGTCGTGGTTTTTCGGTGCTCGAGATCCGTGAAAGCGGCAGGACAGTTTTCAGGGAGAACAACCGTTGCTCCCAGGGGACCGGCAACTTTCTGCGCCAGCTCGCGGAACGTTTTGGGCTTTCGGTCGGGGAGGCGAGCCTGCTGACGGCCGATGTGCAAAATCCGGCATCGCTCTCCGGCCGATGCCCGGTGATTCTCAAAACCGACATGACGCATCTTGCCAACAAGGGAGAGAGGCGCGAACAGATTCTGGCCGGCCTGTTCGACGCCTTGTGCGAAAACGTTCAGGCTCTCATCAAGCCGCGGCTGGCGCCGAAGCGAGTGTTGCTGTCCGGAGGAGTCAGCCGCGCGCCTCGCGTCCGGCTGCATTTTCAGAGCTTTTTTGCGAAACACGGCCTGGAGTTGGTGGATGGGATTGGTGAACAAGAACTTTTCATGGAAGCAACCGGCGCTGCGCTCGAGGCCGCACGTCTCGGGTTCCCGACGCCCTCCAAGGAAGCGCTTCCCGCAACCCTGCCGCGTGCCAGGTTCGATGAAGTGCCGGCCCTGCGAAATGCTTTGCCTCGCGTCCGGCGCATGACCCGGCCGGCTTGTTCTCTCGGGCAGCCTGCGCGCCGACTGGTTCTCGGCATCGACGCCGGATCGACCGGATCCAAGCTGGTGGCACTCGACCTCGAGCGCAGCGAACTCGTCTGGGAGGCGTATCGCAATACCCGTGGCGATCCGGTGGATGCGGCGAAAGATCTTGTTGACCGTTTCGTTCGGGAAGGAGGCGCCGGTCATGATGTGCTGGCGTTCGGTGTAACCGGTTCGGGCCGCGAAATCGTCGGCTCGCTGCTTTCCACCTGCTACGGTGTGGGGTGCGTCTACATATTGAACGAGATCGCCGCCCATGCGGCGGGGGCCATGCATTATGATCCGGGCGTTGACACCATCTTTGAAATCGGCGGGCAGGATGCCAAATACATACGTCTCTCCGCCGGTCAGGTATGCGATGCGGCCATGAACGAAGCCTGCAGTGCCGGGACCGGATCGTTTATCGAAGAGCAGGGACGCAGACTAGCGGGCATGGATGATGTCATCCGGATGAACGATCTCGCTCTGAGCGCAGAGCGCTGCCTCTCGCTAGGACAACACTGTTCGGTATTCATGGCGGAAATCATCGATGCGGCAGCGACGGCGGGACGGCCCCTTCCCGAGATCATTGCCGGCGTTTATGATTCCGTGATCCAGAATTACCTGAACCGCGTCAAAGGCAACCGCTCCATCGGTCAAAAGATTTTCTGTCAGGGGATGCCCTTCACTTCGGACGCTCTCGCCGCCGCTCTCGCCAGCCGGACCGGAAGTGTAGTGACCGTCCCTCCTGGTCCGGGCACCGTCGGCGCTCTGGGCATCGCGCTGCTTGCGGCCCGGGAATTGCGCTGGCAGGCGCTTCAGCCAGTAGCCCTTGATCCCTTCCTCACGGCGCGTGTGGTCTGCAGGGACGTGTTTGTTTGCCGGTCTGCCACAGGGTGCGGCGGTGCGGGAAATAAGTGTCGGATCGAACGTTTGACGGCGGTCGTGGGCCGGGAGCAGCGCGGTTTTCACTGGGGGGGCAGCTGCGCACTCTACGATCGGGGGGTGGGAAAGAAGAAGCTTCCGGAGGGCGCACCCGATCCTTTCCGGGAGCGCGAGGCCCTGATTGCGGCCCTGATCGAGGAATGCGCACAGCAGCATGGCGGCCGGCCTACGGTGGCGATGACCGACGAATTTGTCCTCAAGCTGCTTTTCCCCTTTTTCGCCACCTTTGTGCAACAACTCGGCTTTGATCTGATTGTCCGGACCGGAGTGGGGCGAAAGACTCTCAAGCGCGGCATCGAAGAGTCCAATGTGCCCTATTGCGCGCCGCTGCAGCTCTACGCAGGCCTGATGGGCGAATTGCTCGAGGCGAATCCGGATTATGTGCTGCTCCCCATGCTGCGCGATGTTCCAAGGCTCGCGGATGAGCCGGTTGCCACAACGTGTTCCTTGGCCCAGGCCAGCGCAGACATTATCCGCTTGAACCTGCGTCATCATGCGCAGGCGCAGTTGCTCACGCCCGTTCTGGATATAGGCCCGGAAGGCATCGATTCGGCGATTTTCAGGAAGCAATGTCGCAGGCTGGCGGAATGTCTCGGAGTGCGCTCCGGGCAGTGGCGGAGTGCTTTCCGGCACGCCTGTGCTGTTCAGGAGAAATTTCAGTCTCAGCTGCGTGCAATCGGCGCGAACGCGCTGGCTTTCTCCGCACAAAGAAGCCTGACGCCGGTGGTCGTGCTGGGCAGGACCTATACCATCTACAACGATGTCCTGAATTCCAATGTTCCTGCTCTGCTCCGTGAACTGGGAGCCCTCCCCATTCCGGTGGATTGCTACCCGGTCGGAGAGGAAGTCCCGGTCTTCAGGGACATCTATTACTCTTACGGCCAGATGAACCTGCGCGCCGCGCACCAGATACGGCGCACTCCCGGTGTCTACAGCGTATTCTGCTCCAACTACTCCTGCGGGCCCGACAGCTTCACCCTGCACTTCTATTCCCACCTGATGGAACATAAGCCTTTTGCGCTGATCGAGACTGACGGCCACTCGGGAGATGCCGGCACGAAAACCCGGTTGGAGGCCTTCCTCTACTGCATTGAAACAGACATGCGCACGGCGAGGAGCTCGACGGTCGGGCGCTTCAACATCCTGCACAGTTTTGAGCATGATCAGACGACACTGGCCGACGTCGCAAAGTCGGACCGAATACTGCTGATCCCGCGCATGGGAATCGGGGCTGAGGTTCTTGCCGCGGTTGTGCGCGCCGACGGGATCCATGCCGAGGCCCTGCCGGTTCCGGATCGCGAGGCGATCGCCATCGGGCGCCGGCACACCTCCGGCAAGGAATGTCTTCCCCTGACCGTAACCCTGGGCAGTGTCCTCAAGAGGATTCTCGCAGGAAATCCGGAAGAGAAATATGTGCTGCTGATGCCCAGAAACAGCGGCCCTTGCCGCTTCGGCCTGTATCATTTCTTCGACAAGCTGATTTTCAGCCGGCTCGGACTCGAGGATCGCGTTTCCGTGTTTTCGCCTCCGGCCAACAACTTTTTCAAGGGTCTCTCCCACGGATTTGCGCTCAAAATCTGGGCATCCATAGTGGCGGCGGATATCCTGTTGGCCATGCTGCATGAGGTCCGGCCGGTGGAGCGTCTGCGTGGCGCCGCCGCCGGCCTCCATGAGCAGTACATCGCCGCGCTCATGGAACTCTCAGCGAGTGCGCCCGCTCCGTCTCTAGCCCGGGGGGTCACCTTCATTCCGGGGGATGTCTTCGGCTTGCGGCCGCTCCTGGCCAGCGCGGGACGTGATTTTGCGGCGGCGGTGGATCCCGGCAAGGATATTCCGATGGTAGCCCTGACGGGTGAAATCTATGTACGATGCGACCCGGGCAGCAACGATTATCTCATCGAACGGCTCGAGGAGCGTGGCCTCCGAGTCAAGCTCGCTCCCGTCCACGAGTTTATTGAGTATGCGGATTGGTGCAAATGGCGCTATCTGTGCGACGGCCGGCGCAATTTCCCGGGCGGCAAGCCGGTAGCGAGACTTTCGTCGTTCCTCAAACGCGCCGTGCTGAAACGGCTGTCGGACTGCGCCTGCACTGCCATGGGATGGCCGCCTCATGCTCCGGTTGGGCAGGCAATCGCAAGCGCCGCGGACTATCTCAGCCCCGCGCATCATGGGGAAGCCATTCTGAGCATCGGCGGCCCGCTGCTGCTGCACAAAAAGGAACAAATCACCGGCGCGGTGTGTGTGGGCCCGCTCGAATGTCTTCCCAACAGGATCGCCGAGTCGCAGCTCTATCACGCTGCGGAGGACACCGGCCTGGTCACGCAAGCTGTGTATCTCAACGGGGACCCGCTCGATGCTGAGATATTGGATAACTTTGTCTACGAGGTCCACACGAGGCACGCGCTTCGGAAAGAGAGAACATCCGCGCCTTGAGCCCGCAGACCTGTCGCGAGTACATGCCATGTCCTACCAGCTTCAGAATGCCTTCAGCATTCCGGGCAGACTGGCCGCAGAAGGCACAAAACCTGGGACGGAGATCCTCTCGTGAAGGGGCCTCCGCGCTCCGTGCGCAGAGTTGCTCGACATCGACCGCGAGGCCATGTAAAATGACCCGTAGTTTTTTGGGGGTGGTGGTTTAGGCGCAATCCGCCAAAGAGAGGCCTGGCCACCGCCTTTCCTCCTTCCTACGGCTGACCATCCTAATCAAATGTTGAGGAAATCAACAAGCGTGGACTGTTCATGCGGCGTGATGCAACAGGAATATGCAAGATCTAATGAAGTGATTTCCCGGGTTGCGGAATGTGCGGAACGATCCCATCTCCCCGAATCAATTCGCCGCGTAACACCCTTCCGACATTCGGCACGATCTGAGGGTGCCGCCAGCTAAGAAAATGCGAGTTCGTCTATGTCGCGATCGGGTGCGGATAAATTTTCCAGACCTGACCCAAACTTTTCAAACTTCTTCAGTTTTGCATCGGCCACAGCTTTGAAATTGTGGGTGTTGTTCCTGATTTCCTTGATCCATGAGGGTTCTCTCACCTTCTACGAGGAACTGAGAAGTCGCCGAACTGGCTGACCTTCCTGCGCAATCACACGCACGTCTCCTGGGGAATGGACTTTTTCATGGCGCTCGGAGCCGGCGTGCGGTCTGCATGCCGGGTCGCCCGGCCCGCACTCATGACCCGGTTCTTTGCGGGAGCGCGGTGGGGCGTGAGCCGGCGCCAACATCTTCAGCCTATGACAAGTTCGTAGATCGGGCGCGGCCTCGCGAACACACACATAAGATTGGCACGTAAGTCCCTCGGGCGGTTAGATTCCATGTGGAATGCTATCCCCAGGGAATCTATCGGCCCCGTGACGCCCCAGGCCACCGCACTCTACCGCCTGGTCGAGGACAAATTCGATGAGCTCGAGCGCCTCTGGGATGACCGCTACGAAAAGCAGCACGGATTCTGGCGCCCCGTCATCCGGCACGTC
>CAYGWQ010000133.1:0-13647 GCA_964353465.1 uncultured Acidobacteriota bacterium
GTGGCGGAGAGGGGGGGATTCGAACCCCCGACACCGGTTTTGCCAGTGTAACTGCTTAGCAGGCAGCCCTGTTCGGCCACTCCAGCACCTCTCCACAGCCGATCTGGGACGCGATCAAAGAAAATTTCCGGACTGCACAGGACGCCATAGTAGCGAAGCACGCCGAACTTTGCCAGTGGAAAACATTTGCCGCCTGGCAGCACACATTTTCAGCGCGAATCGAATGAACGGGGAGAGATTCCATTGGCTCATTCTGAGTCGTGCTCCTGATGATTGATTGCAGGTTCTGATGGTTTCACCCACACGGGCATGTTGCAGGCGACCTCCAGCAGCCGCCGGGCGCTGGCAAGCTGGCGGCTACCCTGATCGTCTTGAGAGTAACCCACGGCCCGAATGAGGATGACTTCAGGGCTTTGGCTGGCCTCCAGCCCGAGAATATGCCCGTCACGTGCCGAGTCGAAGGCATCGGCCAGGCGCAGGATGCCGGCCAGAAAGGTGACGAGCCGGCGTTGTTCACCGGCGATCCCGGCCAGGCACTTGTGCGTCGGCCGGGGCAAGGCCCCGCGGTGGTAACGGGCCACCAGAGCCGCCAATCGAAGGTGTGCCGCATTCAGTCCGAACAGAGGATCGAGACCGCGGACCAGCCGGTACGAGGCTTTGTGGTATCCCCGCTCTGCTCGCGCGCGCCCGACATCATGCAGGATCGCCGCAGCCTCCAAGATGAACCGGGCATCCTCCGGGCTGGTGTCCCCCAGGAGCCTGTACATTTTGAGGGTACGAAACAGCCGCGACGCAAGCCGGGCCACATGATTGGCATGAGCGGGATCGGGATCACGATTCGCGGCCCACACCTTGAGTCGGGCAAACGCGGACGAGCGCACTTTTTTCCCGGTCGGAAGTCCGGCGCGCCAGACCCGCCACAAGGAGTCCCGACCGCACATCTTCTGACGATACCTTTCAAGACGCAGAGCGCGCTCCTGTCCGATGCGGTTATGCCAGTGTTCGCGCACATTGTGATCCTGAAATGCTCCGATGCGGACCGCCGTCTGCAAGAGGATATAGAGGTCGTGATTTTCACCCAGCAGGTCTTGAAGTTCCCGGAGGTCTGCTGCCCATGCATCGAGGCGGCGCGGCAGGAAATTCTCGACGGTATAACGGAACCTCTTCAGCCCGATACGAAGCCGGTGGAATCCGATATGGCTCCGGTTGCGCAAGGCCTGACGATGCAGCTCATGAGCCTCATGCCAGCGCTCGAGCGCCAGGTGCTGAAAAACAGGTTGCAGCGCCCCAATCCGAGCCCCCCGTCCTGCCAGCTCGCCGGTCCACATCTGCCATTTCCCGGCGTCGAAGCTTTGCAGGGCATCAAGGGCATCCTCTTTCAAGCGCCGTTCCCTGTCCTCCAGGTATCGGAGCATCCGCTCGGTGGCCCCATCGCCGGGCGCGCCAAGCCGCTGGATCCATCCGATCATCACCTGAACATCGCGCAGGTCGCCCAGGCGGCTGAAGAGTCTCTTCCCCTCCCTCTTCATCGCCCGCCATGCTGGATGGGGATCAAACGAAAGAAAGCCGTCAGCCATGGAGCGGCACCGGCGCAGGGCAACTCGCAAGTCGTGGACGATATCCGCATCCAGCCCGCGGCCGGCTCGTGCGCACTCCGCGAGCACGGCCGCCATCCAGAATCGCAGTCCGACCCGCTTCGGTTCCGCCATATTGCTGCTCTTCGGAGGCGTTCGCATCGAGGGCGACAGTACCTGCATCCCTGGAGAATCATTCACGGTTGACGGCCGCCCGGAGGTGGAAAGCGACCGGCGCTACACCCCTCGTCAATCGTCTTTTGCGGCTACCTGCCTCTATCTGTTCCTTATTCCAGAGGCCCGACTTCCTGCTCGACCTGCTCCAGGATTTCACATGATTGGACCAGGGCCTTCATGATGTTGTGGTCCGGGTAAAGCGGCCGGTCTTCCTCAAGGTGGGGGATGTGCCGGCGCACGACTCGATGAGCCGCCTGCACACCGCGCCCCGGGTTGAACTCGCGGAAATCCAACGCCTGGGCAGCAGCCATGAACTCGATGCCGAGGACGCCATAAGCGTTGTCGAGGATCTGCGTGTTTTTGATCGCCGTGTTCATACCCATGGACACGAAATCCTCCTGATCGGCAGCCGCGGGGATGGAGGCAATGGAAGCAGGCGCAGACAGGATGCGCTGCTCTACGATGAGTGTATCCGCTGTGTACTGGCTGAGCATCATGCCGGAGAACATCCCCGCTCCCTTGGTCAGGAATGCGGGCAATCCGACACTGAGCGCCGGGTTGGTAAGCCGGTTCAGACGCCGCTCCGACAGGACGCAGACCATGGTAACGGCGGCTCCCACGAGATCCATGGGCAAAGACACGGGTGTGCCCTGGAAGTTCGCACCGGTGAGGGTCAGTTTCGCCTCCGGTAGAAAGATGGGATTGTCCCCCACGCCATTCAGCTCGGTCTCCACCTGCTTGACCGCATAGGCAACGGCATCATGCGACGCCCCGATAACCTGCGGGCTCGATCTCATCGAGTAGGCGTCCTGAACTTTGGTTTTGATCTTGCCCGAAGCCAGATCGCTTCCCTGAATGCACTGCATGATGGCTCGGGCGCTGCGCACCGCGCCGGGGAAGCCGCGGAGCTGGTGCAGCCGCACATCGTAGGGTTTCAGATTGGCGATGAGCGCTTCCAGGGTCATGGCACATGCGATCTCCGCCTGTTTCAGCCAGCGATTGACATCATAGAGCAGCAGCGCGCTCATGGCGGTGAGCAGGTTGGATCCGTTGATGGCAGCCAGGCCGTCCCGGGCCTGCAATCCGGGAACGGCAATGCCGGCGCGCTGGAGAGCCACCCCGCCCGGCAGCCGTTCTCCCTGAAAATATGCCTCTCCTTCTCCCATCAGCAGCAGAGCGATCTGGGACATGGGGGCAAGGTCACCGCAGGCGCCCACCGAGCCTTTCTGGCACACTACCGGTGCAACGCCACGGTTCAGCATTTCCACCAATGTAAGGGTGATCTCGGGTCGGCAACCCGAATTGCCGTGCGCGTGCACGTTGACTCTGGCGGCCATTGCGCCCCGCACGCAGTCGACAGGAGCAGGTTCGCCGATGCCGGCAGCGTGATTGTAAATCAGGTATTTCTGAAACTGCTGTACCTGCTCGTCGTTCAAGACCACTTCGGAAAACTCGCCTATGCCGGTGTTCACACCGTACATGATTTCATGGGCGCCGATCTTGTCCTCGAGCATCGCCCGGCACACCCGGATGCGCTCCAGGGCCTGCGGGTCGAGTTCGACTTTTTCGCCATGCCTCGCAATGCGCATGAGCTTGTCGATGGTCAATGAGGATCCATCGAGAATGATAGCCATGGTCATTTCATTTCCTTTCCTGTTATAGATGCCAGGGGCTATTTGTATCCGTGTGGGGATTGCAGTACAAGTTCTTTTTGGAGAATTCGAGGCCCGATCTATTGAAGGGCGGCCACGAAGTACTCAAGCCCTTCATGGATAGCGGTCAGGGGATTCGCGACTGAATATGTGAGAACCGCAGCCATAAAAACCACAGAAAGGCAAATGCCCAAGGCAAGACCCCACCCGGCTGCGTGATCCCTTCTCGAACATCCCGGATCCGAGGCAAGCTGAGTCAGCCTGAGGACACGAGAGGTGATGTTGCCCAGATCCTCAGCAATCAGCGAGGCCCCGGCAAGCATTGCAGGTCGAGCGCCTCCGGGCGCGAGACGCGCCACTTTCAAAAGGGCCGACGCAAGATTCAGTGCCATCGAGGCCCCCCCCCGTGCGGCGTATTCGTCTGCCGCTGCCTCGGCCGCCTTCGTCCAGGAACGGTCCAGAGAGCGTCCAAACGGGAGGAAGGCCAGCATATGCCGGCAGGCCTGCAGCAGCCCGCGTTTGACATTATCACCCGCGACCAGATGCCCGTTCTCATGAGCCACAGCCGCAGCGATTTCCTCTTCGCTCAGCGAGCGCAGGATCTGTTCGGCAACAAACAGCCTGGGGCGCACTGCGCCCACGATCGCGAGGACCGGGAAGGGATGATGAAATCGGAAAGCCGGGATGGTTACATCCCGGATGTGCAGCGGCTCTGCGTGTTTCATCCAGTCCTGGACCAGACGGCGTGTTGCGAGGCGGGTGGCAATCCCACGCCACATGGCGAGTCCTATCCCATACAGCGATATCCCCGCCAATAAGCCAAGTTCCAGACTGACAATCTCTCCTGTATCACGCGGTTCATGGGCCAGATACGAAGGGACCAGGAGCGCCGCAACACTGAGGATTGCCGCCAGGCAGGGTGCAATACGCAACAAAAACAGGAATTGCGCGCGCGTAGCGGCGCACACCCGTCCTGAAGCTCTCGATGCGCTCCGCCAGAACACCGCAGCCAGCAGCGAGCCGAAGCTGTTGATCGCCAGCAATCCCGTAAGCGACAGGCAGATTCCCAGCAGCTCGTACATGATTTCCTCTACGGCTTGCGCAGCAGATCCTGTTTTTTTTGCCTGACGATACGGTCGAGCACATCCAAGCAGGCGCGGTCCTGTTCACTCACCGTGTCCACAATACAGGCCAGCAAAGGCTCGACGCGATTCGCGGCACGGTCCAGCAGGCCCTCGATCAGATCCTTTGCGATCCCTTGCTCAAATCCTTCCGCAGTGAAGCGAGGCGAATACAGGAACGCGCGCCCGAGTTTGCGCCGGTTCAGCACGCCCTTTTTGTAAAGGCGGTGCAACGTGGTCATCAGCGTTGTGTACGCGACGCGCCCCTCGAAAGCCTGGAAGATATCGCGCACACTGACTTCCTCTCGCTGCCAGGCATGGTCCATCACCTGGCGCTCGAGTTTGCCGAGTTCCAGGCCGGCTACCTCCCGCGGCCGTTTAAATCCTCGCAATGTGAATGAGGGCAGCTTCATACGCACCTGGAATATGGAACGGCAGCATGGATGTCATGATTGCCGTTTGCCGGGTGACTTCTGGATAGCAGATCACCCGGTACCAAGTCAATCTTCAATTCACCTCCGGCGCAGCGTCCAGCCTCGCTATCGCATCGCGTTTGCCTGTCCGCTCGCCGTCCAGGGCCGGTCGGCGACCATCTCCCGGATCACGGATGCAGCCCGCTCCACGTCGGTCTGGGTAATGCCCCGGTAGGTTACAAACCGTACGATCGTCCCCATGCCCGGCAGGCCCCTGACGCCCCGGGCATCCAGGTTCCGGGCAAAGGTCGCGGCATCAATGCTGAGATCCTTCACATCGACGTTGACAATGTTGGTTTGGACCGTCGCAAGATCTACAGTCAACCACTGACTGGCTGCGAGATGTGCACCCAGAACGCGCGCGTTCTCGTGATCCTCCGCAAGCCTGTCGACCATAGTGCGCAGGGCCACCAGACCCGGGGCTGCGATGATGCCCGCCTGGCGCATGGTGCCCCCGAATGCCCGGCGCACTTTGCGCGCCCGCTCGATGAACGAAGAACTTCCCGCCAACAGCGACCCGACCGGCGCTGACAGACCCTTCGACAAGCAGAAGCTTACGGAATCCGCGGACCGGGCCAGCTCCCGCGCATCGATCTTGAGGGCCACGGCAGCATTGAATATGCGCGCGCCGTCCAGGTGCACCGGCAGCCCATGCCGGCGCGCAATTTCGCAGCACAGGTCTGCGTGCTCGGCGGAGATTACCGTGCCGCCGGCCGCATTGTGTGTGTTCTCGAGGCAAACCAGGCCTCGCGACGGGAAGCCGGCGCCTGCCCGGCGCGCGGCAGCAGCGAGCGGCTCCGGCAACATGCCGCCCATATGCCCGGGCACAGGCAGGACAAGAAGGCTGCAGGCCGCCGCAACCCCGCCGAACTCCATCCCATAGAGATGTGCGCTCTGTTCGACAATCGCGGCACCTCCCGGCTCCGTGTGCGTGCGCAGGGCGACCAGGTTGGACATGGTGCCGCTCACCGTCAGCAGCGCTGCCTCCTTACCCAGCATCCCGGCCGCAAGGGCTTCCAGCTCCAGGACGGTCGGATCCCCGTCCCGGGAATCGTCGCCCAGCTTCGCCGTCTGGATACTCCGAATCATCTCCTCGTTCGGCATGCTCAGAGTGTCGCTGCGCAGATCAATTACAGGGCTCGTCACGGATTACCTCCACGTTGATCGGTCCAACCGGCTTACACGATAGAGGTTTTTCGGCGCTGTTTCAAAGATAAAATAGATTTGACATCCATCAGAATTTGTACAAAATTACCCCGGCATCAGGAGTGACCCGGATCTGGTAGACCGGGTCTGGCAACCGGGCTGGGAGACGTCACGGTGCCTAGAGCTGCAAAGCTCGATGTGCGGAAGAAAGACTCCGAAACAATGTCTCCCCGGAAGATGACCGCCCTGATGTCATGGGCGGTTTTCTTTTTTCCGGCTCCTGATGCATGCCAAATCATTTATGGGAGCATGCATCCATGTCGATGACCTCGGAAAACCCGAAACACGCATCCTCGCCGGCGCTTGTGTCCGGCACGTACACCTTCTCTTCTGAATCTGTTACCGAAGGACATCCCGATAAGGTTTGCGACTACATCGCAGACTCCATACTCGACAGCTATCTGGCGCGGGACAAGCACAGCCGGGTCGCCTGCGAAGTGCTGTGCAAGGGAGACACGGTGGTGCTGGCGGGAGAGATCACCTCGACTGCCGTCATCGATCATGAGGCGGTCGTACGCCAGGCGATCCGCGACATCGGGTATACCGAACCCGCTGAGGCTTTCTGTGCCGACGGTGTGAAAATCCATCAATTCCTGACCCGCCAGGCCGGCGAGATTGCGCAAGGTGTGGAAAGTGACAAATCCCTTTGCGGCGAGCAGGGCGCGGGAGATCAGGGCATCATGTTCGGCTACGCCACCGACGAGACTCCCGAACTGATGCCGCTGCCGATCCTGCTGGCTCACCGGCTCGCGGCCGGTCTGGCCCAGGATCGCCGCAGCGGGGATTTCCCGTGGCTGCGTCCGGACGGCAAGACCCAGGTATCGGTGGTCTATGAAGGCAACACTCCCAAACGCGTCTCGGATGTGCTCGTATCCACACAGCACGCGGCCTCGATCAGCCGGGAATCGATAGGTCACTATGTAGCTGAAGTGCTCGCGCCAAGGGCTCTCGGCGATTGGTATGATTCAACGATCCGGTATCTCGTCAATCCCACGGGCAGCTTCGTGGACGGTGGGCCCTCCACCGACTGCGGCGTAACAGGGCGCAAGATCATTGTTGATTCCTATGGCGGCGCCGGGCGGCACGGCGGCGGGGCGTTCAGCGGCAAGGACCCTTCCAAGGTCGACCGCAGCGGGGCCTATTTCTGTCGTTTCATCGCACGGCAGATCGTGCGGAACGGATTCGCCGGCAAAGCCGAGGTTCAGGTCGCGTATGCCATCGGCATGGCACAGCCGATCTCCGTCAAGGTGGACACGTTCGGCACCGGGGATGCCGACCAGGCTGCAAGCTATGTCATGAAAAGCTTCGATTTCCGTCCTGCGCAGATTATTGAACGGCTGGGCCTGCTGCGCCCGATTTTCCGCCAAACGACCAACTACGGGCACTTCGGCAGGCCCGGATTGCCTTGGGAGCGATAGGCGACGTTCCGCACAGGGTTTCACCGCATCTTCATAGGTCGCGATACCAACGCGCGGTGGCGAACTTATCTTCGGGCGCATACCGCAAATTCAGAGTGCCGCCGAAATCCCGCTGGATTGCCTTGCCGATCCTGGCGGCCAGGTGCTCTGTGGTTGCAGACACAAAGATCCGAGTCTTGCTCTCCTTGATGCTGATAATGCGTTCCAGAGGGCGTTCGCTCAAAGTCTGTTTCTCGACGTTTCGGATACGGTTCAGCAACTCTTGCCGGTGGCTTACGGTGAAGCTGCCGTCCAGCTCGACCACACCCCCCGCGCGGCCATCGCGTATCTGAAGGCACGCGGGACAGAGTCTCGATTGCGGAGCCGCCTTGGCATCCCGATCCTTCCATTTCCAGATCCCTTCGTGGAACAGCAACCCGCACCCGCGGCACTTCGTATCCGAGGGATACTTCTCGGGGCGCCCATAGGGATTTTGGAGCTCAACCCGTTTGTCCAGGCGGAACGTGTCGCTCATCCGAAACCGTTTTGCCATATCAACTCTCCCCGGCTCGCAAGCCGCATGATTAAAGTCGAAGGTAAGGGTCTGTTATTCTGTGACAGACCCTAAGGTCCCGGCGGACCCGGGCGGGCGCGCAGAAACCTATGGCTATCCGGAATTACCCGGCACTGCCCTGCCGTTTTCGTTCGATCGTCACCTCCTTGTCTCGCCGCCTCTCTGCGCCCCGGTCCATCAGCCTGGCGTCGGGCAGAAGGTCCCTCCAGGGGTCCTTCCTTCGACAGGCCGGTGTTTGCACAACAAGTTCGGGAATACTGCCCGAAGGAGCAAAGAAACCATGGGAATCCACACCATCATTATCTTTATCCTATACCTCTTTCACGCGTACATCCAGCACCAAGAAACTTCCATGACAGCCTGACGCAGGAATGGTTCCTCGGGTTAAAGCTCTGACTGCCACTCCGGTGCAGTCAAAGTGCCTGCTAATGCCGCTCTTGGTTCTATGGCAGTGGCTAAGTCGTTTGTTGTTAAAGGAATGTGTGGATAGAAGCGCCGATCTTTCGGTTGTGTGAGCCGGGCACGGGCTAAAGCCCTTAAGCGCTAAGATAAGTTCCAATACTTGGACCTCGACCTGGACCTCGACGTGGTCCTGGACCAGACGAATCGAGCTAAGCAATTGTGCGTAATGCATTTAGTTCAATAACATCGATTCGGAAGACACCCAGGCTCAGTCCACGTCGAAGTCCAAGTCCAGGTCCAAGGCCAGGTCAGCGATGCCGAAATGACTTAACTTAGCGCTTAAGGGCTAAAGCCCGCCCGCACATGCTTGCTCTGTTTGGTGGGGGGATCCAACCCCGAGAGGGAATTTCGCGACAGAAACTAACCAAGCGCCATTCGGGACAGTCCGCTTTTCCGGTTTGATATAGTCATTTGAGTGCCAGGCCGGGAAAAGCGGAATGTCCCCTTTCCGTCAGAAGCGATAGTTCACCTGGACCGAACTAGGTCGCGAAACTCCTTCGGCCGGCAGGCAAGCCCCAGAGGGGCGGAAAGATAATAGTCCCGGGCGCGAGCCCGGGGTTAGGTCAGAAATCGACCTGGAGCCCTGGAGGGGCGACAGAAAATGGTTGCAGATAAAGATCTTTCGCCCCTGCCGGGGCTCATTAAATGCAACATTCTATCCGGGGGCTTGCGCCCCCGGCTATTATCTTTCCGCCCCTCCGGGGCTCGGCAGGCACATTCTCCAGCCGGGTTTCGCGACAGAAACTAACTACTGCTTCGGGTACATCACCTTCCCGCCCACGATGGTGTATTTCACCACAGCGGTGGGGATTTCCTCTTCGGGAATCGTCAGGATGTCCTTGGAGAGAACGGTGATATCCGCCAGTTTTCCCGGCGTCAGCGATCCTTTGATTTTTTCCTCAAATCCGGAATAGGCCGCGTTCAATGTGTAGGACCGCAGCGCTTCTTCTCGGCTCATCCGTTGATCGCCATAGAACACCGATCCATCCTTAAGTTTGCGCGACACCGTCGCATAATAGCATGCAATCGGGTCCACATCCTCAACGGGAGCATCGGTCCCATTGCTGATGATGGCGCCCGATTTCATCAGCTTCTGCCAAACATAGGCGCCCTCTTCCGCCCGCTTGGGACCGAGACGGGCCAGGACGTAAGGCGCATCCGAAGTACAGTGGATCCCCTGCATAGCCGCGATCACACCCAGGGAGCCGAAGCGCGGGATGTCGGCAAGGCTCAGATGCTGGGCATGTTCGATGCGCCACCGCAGGTCCTTCTGATCCGGATGGGCTTTAAAGCTCGCTTCGTAGATGTTCAGAGCCTCGCGGTTGGCACGGTCACCAATGGCGTGGACGCAGAGCTGAAAGCCGTTTTCGATCGCGAGCCGAGCAGTCTCGGTGAGGCTCTCCACCGTTGCGGTATTCAGCCCGGTGCCGGCCGGAAAATCGGAGTATGGCTCAAGCAACCAGGCTCCGCGCGAGCCCAGAGCGCCGTCCAACGTAACCTTGATGGCGCGCACGGTGAGGTGATTGTTGCCATATCCGATGAGCTTATATGCCGCCAGATTCTGCTGCAGCCTCTGGTTTTCCTCCCGAATCATGGCCCACAATCTCAATCCCAGCTTCCCTTCATCCGCAAACTGCTTGAAGAGGTCCAGGGTAGCGAACGAGGAGCCGGCGTCGTGGAAGGTCGTGACTCCCTTGGATAGACTCTCTTGAATGGCGAGCTCCACCACCTTGCGAGCCTCCGCCTGGATTTCCTCCGGCGCGCGCCGGCCGCGGACTTCGCTCATGGCCCGGCGCAATAAACCGCTGGCGGTTTCACGGAAAACGCCGGTTGGATTCCCCTTGTTGTCATGAAGGATTTCCCCGCCCGGCGGATTCGGAGTGCGCCGCGTGATGCCCGCCATTTCCATCGCCTTGGCGTTGGCAAACGTGGCATGACCGCTGGCGTGAGTTAAGAGGACAGGGTTGTTCGGAGAGATTTTGCTGAGCGCGTCGTGAACTGGAAAGCCTTCGACGCTTGGGGAAAATTTCTTGTTCCATTTCTCCTGATGCCAGCCCCGTCCCAGAATATACTCGCCCGGTTTCGCTTTCCCGGCGGCCTCCCCAACCATAGCAACGATTTCATCCCAATTAGCAGGGCGGGAGAGGTCCAAATTCATCTTTGATTCACCCAGGCCGGTAAAATGACCGTGGCCTTCGATGAATCCCGGAATGGCCAGCATGCCTGCCAGGTCGATCACGCGTGTGTTGGGACCGACATAGGGCCTGATTTCCTCCTCTGTACCTACCGCGGCTATGATGTCACCCCGGACTGCAATTGCCTGTGCCTGGGGCTTCTCTGAATCGACGGTAGCAACCTTGCCGTTGAGCAAGACCATATCCGCGGGCTCCACTTTGGGCCCGCACGCAGACATGACGACAGCCAGGAAAAGGCCGGCAAGCAGGAACAGCCTTCCCCACTTCGACGTTTGCCTCATTGCGTTTCCCTCCGGATGAAAGATCATTGTGGGACGTATCTTACCGCAAAAACAGTAATGAGTGATGAGTAATGAGTGATGAGTGGGGGGCACGATTCTCCAATGGAACACTCATCACTCACGACCAATCACTCATCACTCATGACTCATGACTCATGACTCATGACTCATCACTCATTTTTCGTGGCGGAGAAAAAGTGCGGCCAGCGGCGGCAGCGTGAGGGACAGGCTGTAGGGCCGGCCATGCGCGCTTACGGAATCGGCCTGCCGGCCTCCGAGATTGCCGATGCCACTTCCACCATAGATGGCAGCATCGCTGTTCAGGATCTCCCGCCAAAAACCGGGGTATGGAACTCCCACGAGGTAGTTGTGCCGCGGCACCGGAGTGAAATTACAGATCACCAGCAGCGCGCCATGCGCCGGATCAGCCGCTTTGCGCAAGAAGGAAAGCACGCTGGAGTCTGCGTCATGGCAATCGACCCAATCGAATCCGGCGGGATGGCTGTCCAGTTCGTACAAGGCCGGTTCGTCTCGATACAGCTGATTGAGATCCATGACACACCTCTGCAACCCTTGATGGGGCGCGTATTGCAGAAGGTGCCAATCGAGACTCCGGTCGTGCGTCCATTCGTCGCGCTGCCCGAACTCCCCTCCCATGAAGAGAAGCTTTTTCCCGGGCTGCGCATACATGGAGGCCAACAGCAGTCGCAAGTTGGCAAACTTACGCCAGTCGTCTCCGGGCATTTTTTCGAGCAGCGATTTCTTGCCGTGCACCACCTCATCGTGCGAGAGAGGCAGGATAAAGTTCTCCGTGAAGGCATAGATGCCTCGAAAGGTCAGCTGATCGTGGTGGTAGCGGCGGAAGACCGGATCTCTGGTACAGTATTCGAGCGTGTCGTGCATCCAGCCCATGTCCCACTTGAAGCCAAACCCCAGGCCGCCGACATAGTTCGGCCTCGACACCATGGGCCACGCCGTGGATTCCTCGGCAATCGTCTGCACATCCGGGAAGTTTGCGTAGATCTGCTCGTTCATCGTGCGCAGAAACCCGATCGCTTCCAGATTTTCCCGCCCGCCGAACCTGTTGGGAATCCATTCGCCAGCTTCCCGTGAATAATCGAGGTAGAGCATCGAAGCCACGGCATCGACGCGCAGCCCATCCACATGGTACTTGTCAAGCCAGAACAGAGCGCTGCTGATGAGAAAGCTGCGCACTTCGTTGCGACCATAGTTAAAGACGAGCGTATCCCAGTCACGGTGCAACCCCTGGCGCGGATCCGAATGCTCGAAAAGATGTGTGCCGTCGAAGTAACCCAGGGCATGCTGATCCGTGGGGAAGTGAGACGGAACCCAATCCATAATCACTCCGATGCCGTTCTGGTGCAGATGATCGATCAGCCACATGAGATCCTGCGGTTCCCCGTATCTCCGTGTCGGCGCGAAATAGGACGTGGTCTGATAGCCCCAGGAGCCGTAGAAGGGGTGCTCCATGACCGGAAGCAGCTCGACATGGGTAAAACCCATTTCTTTGACGTATCGCGCGAGCTGCACTGCCAAATCCCGGTAGGAGAGCGATTGCGGTATTTCCTCCAGTGTGCGGCGCCAGGATCCGGGATGCACCTCATAGATGGAGATGGGGCTGTGGATCGACTGCCGCCTGCCCCGGGTGGTCATCCAGTCGGCATCACCCCAATCGTAGGCCAGATCCCATACCATCGAGGCGGTTCCAGGAGGCAACTCGGTCGCGGTGGCAAAAGGATCTGCCTTGTCCACCTGGTACCCATGGTAGCGCGATTCGATATGATACTTATAAAGCGTCCCCTGGGCCACGCAGGGAGCGAAGGCCACCCAGATTCCCGATTGCCCCTGTTGATGGAGCGGAATTGCACTCCGGTCCCATCCGTTGAATTCCCCGACGACCGAGACATATTCTGCGTTGGGTGCCCAGACGGCGAAATAGGCACCATCGACGCCATTCAGCCGGCACAAGTGGGAGCCGAGCTTCTCATAAAGCCGGTAGTGAGTTCCTTCGTTGAACATGTACAGGTCGTCTGCCGAAAGTATGAAGCAGGACTCGATCATGGGCACTCCTGATCCAATAGGGTTTCCCGGCTCAACGTTACGCAGTAACTGTACCAGAATTGCGCCCGGAATGAACTCATCTCGTTCCGCTCGCCAACTTTGTACTGTGGTTCATCAATATGGCAACATGTTTTTCTGGACGCGGATGAACGCGGATGACGCAAGCTCCGGAGGGGCAGAAAGAGTATAGCCCCGGCGCACACCCTGCGGCGAATAGGAAACGGCCTCCCACTTCACCGCCCCAACTGCCTGTGGTCTGAGGCCGGAGGGCCGAAGTCTGAGGGCTGTATTGTCGGAACAGAAACTGCTAGTTTCTGTCGCGAAACTCGTGATCCTGGACGTAGCGCTCGTCGGGATGATGTCACATGTGGGGGCGGGCTTTAGCCCGCGCATCAAGAATAACAACCACGATGCGGTCGATTTCATGAGCGTAATTCATTTGTTATTAAGGCG
>CAYGWQ010000134.1:0-13629 GCA_964353465.1 uncultured Acidobacteriota bacterium
CCGTGCCCTTCGGGCTTTCTCGGCCCTCGCATGAGGCCGCAACTATTGCCGTGCCATCTCCTCGATGCGGATGCTCGGTGACATTTTCGCGGTATGTGCTGGCAGCCACGAATCCCAGGCGCGAAGCGCCGGCAGAGAGTAGCCCCGCGCGTGAGCGCGGGGTTAGGCAGGGCCTGGCAATGAGGCCCGAAGGGCCGGCACATTTTTTGTATGTTGCCCCCACAGAGATTCGTATTAGGAGCAGGGTGATCCGCTGCACTCCAATACTCGTTGCGAATATGATTGCAGGGTTGGAGCTTCGGTGCGCATGAACCAACAGGGAGCACCTTCGGAAAACAAGCTGGAAACCAGGGCCTTGAGCCTGTGGTACGGCCAGTTCCAGGCCCTGTTCGGAGTCTCCATGGTGGTTCTGCCCCGCGCCATTACCGCCATCATCGGCCCATCGGGCTGCGGCAAGTCCACGCTTGTGCGCGTATTCAACCGTATGAACGACGGCATTCGCGGCATTCGAATCTCCGGGGACGTAATGCTGGACGGCCAGTCGATCTACGATTCCAAGGTTGATTTGCGGCAGCTCCGCAAGCGGGTAGGCATGGTGTTCCAGCGGCCGAATCCCTTTCCGCTCTCGGTCTTCGAGAATGTCGCCTACGGACCGAGGATTCATGGCCTGTCGAAAGGCGACCTGGATGAGCGCGTCGAGAAGGGGCTGCGCCAGACTGGGCTATGGGACACTCTCAAGGATCGCCTGAATACTTCGGCCCTTTCCCTCTCTCCCGAGCAACAGCAGAGAATCTGCATTTCACGTTTGCTGGCGGTCGAGCCGGAGGTGTTGCTAATGGATGAGCCGACTTCGACCCTGGACCCGATTGCGACCGCGAGAATCGAAGAATTGCTGATCGAGCTCAAAAAGCTCTACACTATTGTCATCGTCACTCACAACATGCAGCAGGCGGCGCGGATATCCGACTACACCGCGTTCATGTTGCTCGGCGAGCTTGTGGAGGTGGGGGAGACGCAAACCATTTTCACTCTGCAATCCGACCCGAGGACGGAGCAATATATTTCAGGGAGGTTCGGATAGATGCAGCGTCACTTCGATGAGCAGATTCAGGATCTGCTGGAAAAGCTTGTGCGCATGGGACGGACGGCCGAGTCCATGATTCAGATGGCATTGCGGACGTTGATTGAACGGGATGAGTCGTTGGCCGCGGAAGTTTCCCGCAGGGAGGAAGAAGTCAACGAGCTCCAGATGGAAATCGACGACCGTGCCGTCACACTGACCGCGCTGCAGCAGCCGGTGGGCGGCGATGTCCGTTTCCTCTTCATGGCTTCCCGCATCGCCTCGGAATTGGAGCGCATCGGCGATCAGGCGGTCAACATCTGCCAGAACACCCATCATGTGCTCCAGGCCCCGCCATTGAAGCCGCTCGTCGACCTGCCCCGCATGGGCGAGATCGCGGAGCTCATGGTGCGCAACAGCATCAAAGCGCTCGTTGCGAAAAATTGCGAGCTGGCCGACCAGGTCCTGAACGATGAAAAAGAGGTCGATGCCTTTCGGGACCAGATTTTCCGGGTGCTGTTGACCTATATGATGGCCGACCCCGGAACGATCGAGCGGGCCCTGGGTCTGATCCTGATATCGCGCAATCTCGAGCGCGTCGGCGATCACGCAACCAACATCGCCGAAGAGATTATCTATCTGGTTGAGGGGCGCGAGGTCAGGCATCGTCGCGAAAGCAAGGCACGCCAAGGCGAGTAGATGCGAAGAACACGGCACAGCATAGTCGCAACCAAAGGATTACACCGCAAAGACGCGAAGGCGCCAAGACGCGAACCATGAGGTCATCCAACTCGTCATATTTGAGTCTTGGCGCCTTCGAAGCTGTGAAAAAATCGGTGACAGTCCACCCGCGCCCGGCCAAAGTGTTGGTAATAGGGTTTCTGAAACGGGGCGCTTGGGACAGTCCCCAGTTTTTTCACAGCTTCTTCGCGTCTTTGTTGTGAAAAGTTCTTGTCAGGCGGTAAAGGAGTTGCGAGGAAGCGGGACGAAACGGGTCTCGTCTGTCGTGTGCCTTTTGTGGTTCCTTTGGAGAACAGGCATGCCGAAGAAAACGGTTCTCGCCATAGATGACGAAAAGGATCTCATCGATCTGGTGCGCTACAACCTCGAAAAAGAAGGATTTCAGGTGCGGAGCGCGCTCGACGGCGAGACCGGCCTGGCAATGGCGCTGCAGGAAAAGCCGGATGTCGTGCTGGTGGACCTGATGTTGCCCGGGCTGGACGGCCTGGAAGTCTGCCGCCGGCTCCGCGCCGACACCCGGACCGCTGCGATTCCGTTGATCATGCTGACCGCAAAGTCCGGGGAATCCGACCGCATTGTCGGCCTCGAACTGGGTGCGGATGACTATATAACCAAGCCGTTCAGCACCCGCGAACTGACGGCTCGGGTCCGGGCGCTGCTGCGCCGCACTGCAGGGCACCACGAGCCTCCCGCGCTGCTGCGGCGCGGCGATCTTACCATCGACCTGGATCGGCGCGAGGTGGCCTGCGGGGGCAAGCCCGTCGAGCTTACCGCCACCGAGTTTCGCCTGCTCCACTTTCTTGCTTCCCGTCCCGGGCGTGTCTTCTCCCGCGGCGAACTGATCGACCATGTGCTGGGACGGGATGTCGAGGTTGTCGACCGCACCATCGACGTGCACGTTATGGCGGTGAGAAAAAAGCTCGGGAAGCACGGCAAGCTGGTGGAAACGGTCCGGGGATTCGGCTATCGATTCCAGGAAGAGGAAGACTCGCAGGTATAAGTCAGGAGAGATTTGTGAAGGGCCGGCTATTCTGGAGATTTTCATCGATACACCTTATGCTGCTCCTGCTGGTGCTGCTGGCCGTGGACACGTATGTCGTCCGCTCACTCAAACAAGAGTATCTCGAAGCGGCCGAGGGGCATCTGCAGGCCTTGTCCCGGCTTGCGCAAGGCCGCCCTCCGGAATCCGCGGATGGGGCGCTGCTTCAGGATTGGGCCGGCTGGATGGGGCGCACCGGAGCCCGCATCACACTGGTTGGTCCGGACGGCAAGGTGCTGGCGGATTCCCAGGAAGACCCTGTCAAAATGGACAACCATACCGGCAGGCCGGAGATACGAGAGGCGTTGGAAACGGGTACGGGCCGCGCTGTGCGCTACAGCGCCACGATCGGCCACGACATGGTCTACCTGGCAGTCCGCCAACAGGCCGGGGATGGCAGCCCCTTGGTCATAAGATATGCCGTGCCGCTGGATCGTCTTTCCGAAGCCCTCGCCGGTTTTCGCAGCGGCCTTTGGGCGGTCTCGCTGGTCATTCTGGTGCTGGCCGGGGGAGTCTCTCTCCTGTACCACCGGGCTCTTGCCGCACGGATTGAACGGCTCAAAGCATTCTCGTACCGGATAGCCGGCGGGGATTTTCGCAGCTTGCCCATGGATCGCAAAGGGGACGAACTGGCGGATCTGACCGGCACCCTCAATCAGACCGCCGCACAGCTGGATGCCACCATCCGGACCCTGACCGAGGAACGCAATCAGTCTGCCGCCGTGCTTTCCAGCATGGCCGAAGGAGTTGTGGTCATAGGCCCCAACCAGCGGGTGATTTTCTGCAATGCGGCTTTCCGCAGGGCCGTAAATATCGAGAACACTGCCTGGGAAGGCCGTCCTGTTGTTGAAGTGATTCCCAACGCCGACCTGCTGGGTTACATCGAAAAGATTCGCGCCGGCGACGCATCGGTCACCAGCGAACTTGTTGTGGGCTCCGTGCGCACCAAGAACTTTGCAGTGACCGTTACCCCTATCCGGTCCAATGGCACCGCCGCAGGATCCGTGATGGTGCTGCACGATATCTCCGAATTGCGCAGGCTGGAACGCGCGCGTCGTGATTTTGCAGCGAATGTCTCCCACGAGTTCAAAACCCCGCTCACTGCGATCCAGGGATTTGCGGAAACACTGTTGTCCGGCGCACTGGAGGACAAGGAAAACAGCCGGCGGTTTTTGCACATCATACGTGATAACGCCATGCGCCTGGGCCGCTTGACGGATGATCTGCTCAAACTTGCCCAGATTGAAGCCGGGAAACTCGAGCTGCAGCTTCAGCCCGTGGCCATCAGCGATGTGATCGGGCCATGCCTGGAGACCACACGGCCCCAGGCGGATCAGAAAAACCTCGTCCTGGAGGCCGATTGCAGGCCCGACTTGCCTGCCGTGAACGGAGATGCGGTGTCGTTGCAGCAGGCGCTGCAAAATCTGCTCGACAACGCTGTCCGTTATTCTTCGCCCGGGGGGCGCATTCTGGTCAGGGCCTACGTTGAGGGCTCGAACCTGGTAATTTCAGTAACCGACCACGGTCCCGGCATTCCGAAGACCGAACAGGAGAGGATATTCGAGAGGTTCTATCGCGCGGATACTGCGCGGTCCCGGGAGGCAGGCGGCACGGGGCTGGGGCTCTCCATCGCCAAGCACCTTGTGGAAGCCCATAAGGGCCGGATTCAGGTGCATAGCGAAGTCGGGGTCGGGTCGACCTTCTCCGTGCTGCTGCCTACTGCATGAATGCGCGGAAACACTATGCCTCCATTCCCGCAGGCACGGCTCCAATCCACCCTTTTGTTTGGAGACGAGCAGGCCAATGCGTGTTGCGGCGATCGATCTGGGTTCCAATTCGTTCCACATGCTGATTGTCGAAATCCTCGGGCCCACGTCGTTTGAGACGGTGCGGCAGGAGAACCTAAAGTCGGAGACTGATCATGGCAGACCGGGTGGTATCGGACGCGGGCGTCTGTCAGTCGATCTGCGGCATGTTTACGCGGCTGCGGGCGTGTGCCGCACGGCGCTGAATACGGTTCGCAGGAACTCTCTCCGCTCCGGCGGCGTGGGCAGCAGATCGTAGGCACCCAGGGCCAGCACCTGGCTCCACAACATCTCGTCGGCGAGCCTTGACAGAAAGATCACCTCCGCGCCCGGCGCGACTCGTTTGACCGCTGTGACAAGGTCGTCACAGAGTCTTTTCGCAGGGCTGGAGAGGTCGATGATGACGGCATTGAAAGGAGAATGCTTCGCGAGCGTGTTTTCGAAGGGCTCGATCGGAGAAGTGAAAAAAACCTTGATTGGAGAACCCTGCAAATACTCTCGGATGATTTCTTGACCGTGTGGATCAGATTCGCAGACCAGCACACGCCAGTTTTTTCCCGATTTCATGATTCCCTCCGCTCATGCCAAAACGGGAAAGGCAGCGCATCGGTCCGATCTTGGTGGCTGCAGGTCTACCGGATCGGAACGCTACCCAAAAGTCCCCTCTGTCTCTTGCCGCGTACCCTCCATTACGCGCCTGGAAGGATCGCATTCCGGAGAGCTCAGCCTTGCTTCCAGGCGATCTTTTGGAACCGGCTGCTGTGTTTCTTCTGTGGGAATACTCGAACGAGTGAAGCTCGCAAATCACAGCCGGGTATTACAAAATTAATATGCCTCCAACGAGCTTGTTGGAACTAGGGAAAACCCTAGTTTTCGAAAAATTCTCCCATTGCTGAGACCCCAAAGGTAAACCAATTTTACCAATGGCTTAGGAAATATCAGCATCCATCCCAAGCCAAAATCATTCAATAAATGAAATTAGGGTGAGTAGAGAAAAGGGGACATTCCGATGTATGGGACTGTGAGCTCCATTCAATCGATTGAGTATATGGACCGAAAAATCGGAATGTCCCTTTTTTGCCCTTATTGAGGAGGGCTAGGATATGACGATGTTGATTAGTTTGCGGGGGACCACGATCACTTTCCGGACGGTACTCCCCTCCAGGTATTTCCGCACCTTGGGATCGGCCAGAGCGGTGGTTTCAAGCTCCTCTTTGCTGGTGGAGAGGGGAACCACGAGCCGGCTGCGCAAGCGGCCGTTGATCTGGATCGGCATCTCGACGGTGTCTTCGCGTATGTACTTTTCGTCGCAAGCCGGCCAGGGCTCGAAAGCCAGCGATTCGGCATGTCCCAGCGCCTGCCAGAGTTCCTCGGCGAGATGCGGTGCCAGCGGCGCCAGCAGGAGGACGAAAGACTCCATGCAGGATCGAGGGCGGGCATCCTGGTTGGTGAAGAAATTGACGAACTCCATCAGGCGGCTGATTGCCGTATTGAATCTCAGGCCCTCCATGTCCTCGGTAACTGCCTGAATCGTCTTGTGCAGGACGCGGAGTTGTTCCGCGGTGGGATCTGCGCCGGGATCCTCTCCGAAACGGATGCGCGCACCGAGTCTTGCGTCGTCCGAGGTTTCATCCATGATCATCCGCCAGGTGCGGTTGAGGAACCGGCTGATCCCCTCCACTCCCTGCATGCTCCAGGGCTTGGTGGTTTCAAGCGGGCCCATGAACATCTCATAGAGCCGGATGGTATCCGCGCCGTACTGCTGCAATGGCACGTCCACGGGAATGACATTTCCCCGCGCCTTGGACATTTTCTCGACCTCGCCTGCAAGTTCCTCTCCTGTCCCGGCATGGATCGCTTTTCCTTCACCGAATTTGATGCCGGTGTAAGGAACGATCCTTCCTTCTTTGGTGCGGTAGGTGATAGAGAGGATCATACCCTGGTTGATCAGCCGGCGGAACGGCTCAAGTGTCGACACATAGCCGCGGTCAAAAAGGACCTTGTGCCAGAATCTCGCGTACAGCAGGTGCAGCACGGCATGTTCGGCGCCGCCGACATAGAGATCGACGGGCATCCAATAGCGTTCCTTGCCGGCATCCCAGGCAGCTTCCTGGTTCTTCGGATCGCAGAATCGCAAGTAATACCAGCAGGAACCGGCCCATTGGGGCATGGTATTAGTTTCGCGGCGCAATTCCCGGCCGCTCTCGGTTACCCGGATCCAATTGGTTGCCTTTTCGAGCGGGCCGCCGGGTCGTCCGGTTGGTTTGAAGTCTTCCATCTCGGGGAGCAGGACGGGGAGTTGATCTTCCGGTACGGCTCTGGTGAGTCCGGTCGGATTCCCTGAGATATCAACCTCGTGGAGAATGGGGATCGGTTCTCCCCAATAGCGCTGACGGCTGAAGAGCCAATCGCGCAGCTTGTATTTTATGGCTGCACGGCCGAGACCTGCTGCAGCCAGCCAGCCGGTGATGGTCCGCTTCGCTTCGGGGGTCGGCAAGCCGTCCAGTGAGACTGCAGGACCACTGGACTGCATGCCGCGGCCATCCTCTACGAATGCCTCGGGAAGCTCGGCGATGCGTTTCGCGTAATCCTCGCAACTTGAACCGTTGCGGGCCAGCCAATCCTCGGGAGGCATGACGACGGCGCGCACTTCGAGCTGGAATTTTTTGGCGAACTCGAAGTCCCGCTCATCGTGACCCGGGACTCCCATGATTGCCCCGGTCCCGTAGCTGATCAGCACGTAGTCGGCAATCCAGACCGGGATCCGCTGTCCGGTTGCTGGATTGGTGGCATGGCCGCCGGTAAATATGCCGCTCTTGTCGCCGCGGCCCGCGATCCGGTCCTCTTCACTCATGGAGGCAACGCGCGCGCGGTACTGCTCTACTGCGCTGCGGCGGTCCGGAGCAGTCAGCCTGTCGACCAGCGGATGCTCGGGGGCGAGCACCATGTACGTCGCTCCGAAAAGGGTGTCGGGGCGGGTTGTATAGACCCGGATGGCTGCCGGATCCGCCTCTTCCGGAAAACCGCCGCCGACACGGCCGGTGCGCCAGTCTGCATACCCCGCACCGGGCTCTCCGGCAAAAAAATCGATTTCGGCCCCTTCGCTCCGCCCCACCCAGTTGCGCTGCATTTCCATGATGGGCTCCGGCCAATTGAGCGTTTCCAGGTCTTCGACCAACCGGTCTGCATACGCGGTGATGCGCAGCTTCCACTGCCGGAGCGGAATACGCTGGACGGGATAATCGCCTCTCTCCGAGCGGCCGTTGATGACTTCCTCGTCGGCGAGCCCCGTGCCCAGCTCCGCGCACCAGTTCACGAGAGACTCTGCCTGATACGCGAGCCGGAAGGAATCCTGGTATCGCCTGGCAGCTTCCGGGCCCTGCGCCTGAACCTCAGGAGGGATCGGCAGATCCTCGATGGCGCGCCCTTTTCCGCGGTGCTTGCCTCCGGTGGGATCTGACCACGGAAAGTCCGGGTCGTACCACGTGTGGAACAGGACCAGAAAAATCCACTGGGTCCAGCGTACATAGTCGGGATCGGTGGTTGCGAATTCCCGATCCCAATCATAGCTGTACCCGAGGCGCTTGATCTGGCGCCGGATGTTGGCGATGTTGCGCTCAGTGGTTACCCGGGGATGGGTCCCGGTCTGGATGGCGTATTGCTCGGCGGGCAATCCGAAAGCGTCATACCCCATCGGATGCAGCACGTTATAGCCC
Organism: uncultured Acidobacteriota bacterium; assembly: GCA_964353465.1. Lineage (GTDB taxonomy): Bacteria > Acidobacteriota > UBA6911 > UBA6911 > UBA6911 > JAFNAG01. Next base: position 8,362 of record CAYGWQ010000134.1, read on the forward strand.
CGCATGCGCTTATACCGGCAATACATGTCGGTAGCGGTGTATCCCTCCGGATGGCCGACATGGAGTCCCTCGCCGGAGGGGTAGGGAAACATGTCCAGGACGTAGAGCTTTTCCCCAGCGTGATCCACTGCTCGAAAAACCTGGTGCTGCTGCCAATATTCCTGCCACTTTTGCTCGATGGCATGGGGATTATAAACGGGCATGACTCCAGCCTCCCAAAGGTGCCGTTGGTTCCATGAATCAAACAGAATAACGGTCTTTCCTGCCGTTTTAAAGTCTCAATTGCCGCCGTCCGGCCAATGGGACTCGCCGCAGATTTTGCGAATTCCAGGATGCATTCCTGCCGATATGTCGCTTGATCCGTGAAATAGGAGTAGTCCGTGCCTGGATCTATTCGTGTGTCATGCGAAAAAATCCATACAGTTGCATATCCATGCTGCCGATATGAAAAATGATAATAACCCCCAAAAGACATCCCGTAGGAACGTACTGGTTGCCTGCTGACGTTCAGGAGGAAGATTTGAGAAGGCACACCCCCTTGGATGGACCGCATCAAAACGCTGGATTCAGCATGATCGAGATCAGCATCGTAATCTTGCTTATTTCAGTGATTGCAGGATTTGCCTTGCTGAATATCGAGGGCGTTATGCCTGGAATCGAAGCAAACGCAGCCCTGCGACAGACAGTGGCACAATTGCGCCGAGGCAGGGAATTGGCGATTGCGCAACGGCGCAACATTGAGGTCAGGTTCGTGGATAACAACGAGATCCAGCTCGTGCGTTTCGATGTGCCGAACGGAAGAACAGTTTTGAGCGCCGTCACCCTGGAAAGCGGCATCGAGTTCCTGCTGTTTGGCGGCGTTCCGGACACTCCCGATTCCTTTGGAAAAGCGGCTGCTGTGGACTTTGGCAATGCGGATACCATGATTTTCCTGAGCGATGGCACCCTGGTGGATGCCGAGGGCAATCCGCTGCACGGATCGGTCTTTCTCGGCCTGCCTGATCATCCCGAGACGGCACGCGCCGTCACGATTTTAGGGGCCACAGGACGTGTTCGGGGTTACCGATGGACGGGGTCCTCATGGATTCAATGAGGAGGGAACGCATGCAAATCGCACAGGCGCCGCGCCGGAATCAGGCCGGATTCACCCTGGTCGAAACGTTGTTTGCCATCATTATTTTAAGCGGTGGGCTATTGGCCCTCGCATCGGCCTTCGCGCAGGGCATGGTGATCATGGGTACCTCGCATCATCACCAGATAGCCAAAGAGAAGGCCTCCGAAGCCATTGAGAGCGTCTTCACCTCTCGAGATACCCGGATTATCACCTGGGCCCAGATTCGCAATGTCGACGGCGGCGGGGTGTTTTTGGACGGACCGCAGCCGCTGCGTGCTGCAGGTACGGATGGCCTTGTGAACACTGCCGACGACGGCGCCCAGGAAAGCGAGACGCTCGCGGGTCCTGATGGGATTCTGAACACCGGGGACGACGTGGTGTTCCCCCTGGACAGTTTTACGCGCGAGATCGATATCGCTGATATTGCGCCGAATCTACGCCAGGTCCGCGTGATCGTTCGATACCAAATCGGCCATTTGGCTCGCCAATACGAACTGGTGGCTTTTATTTCTTCCTTTGCCTGATGCCGACACCTTCGGGATTTTCAAGGAGCAGATAACGAGGAGGCCCTGCACGATGAGAGAACAAGGTTTCAGCTTAACAGAACTGCTGATAGCCGCGACGATCTCCATTGTCTTGCTGGGCGTGACCATGGGCTCGCTCAACGATTCCTTTGGCCTGAACGAAAAAGCGACGCAGATAGCGGATCTGGAGCAAAACATGCGCGCCGGCATGAATTTCCTGGTGCAGGACTTCGTAAACGCCGGCTGGGGGATCCCGACTGGAGGCATCCCTATCCCCTCCGGTCCGGGTGCGGTGGCGGTCAGGCGGCCAGGCCCTCCGGGCATGAATTACACCTTCTCACCTAACGTGACCATAGCTGCGGTCAATCCTGGCGCGGCCTTGGGCCCTCTGGGTACCGGCCGGGCGACGGACATGGTGAACATCCTGTTCGCGGATAACCTGCTGCCGCTGAACCAGACGCCGCTCGATTCGATCTCCGCCAACGGATCCAGAGTCACGGTGAACGCCGGCACCCCCATCACGGATGTCAACAACGAGATCCGTGATGGCGATCTGATCGCCTTCAGCAATGCCTCGGGGAACACTCTGCAATATGTTACCCGTGTCGCCGGACAGGTCATCTTTTTTGATTCGAACGATCCTCTGAATCTCAACCAGCCCGCGGCTTCTCAGGGAAACATCATGCAGCTCCAAAGCGGCGGTGTATTTCCGCCGACGACCGCAACGCGTGTATGGCTGGTTACCTATTACCTCGATGTTACTACGGATCCTGAAACACCCCGGCTGATCCGCAGGATCAACGACCGGCCCGGGGACGTAGTCGCCCTGGTCCTGGAAGACCTGCAATTGAGTTATGACCTGGTAGACGGCGTCACCAATCCGACGAACATAAAGACTCCGACAGCCCCCAATTCCCCCAACCAGATTCGCAAAGTCAGCTTGTTCCTTGCCGGGAGGTCTAGTTCGCTGATTCGAAACACCGGTGATCATCTGCGGAGGAATTTGACGACACAGGTCAGCCTGCGCAGCCTGTCCTTTATCGACCGCTATCGCTGATGGGAAAAAGGGTATGAAAACAAGATGTGAATCAGGCATTGCATTGATCGCCACCCTCTTAATTATGGTGCTGCTCTCCGCCCTCCTCGTGGGTTTCATTGTCTCGATTAATTCAGATCAAAGCTTGATTGGCAACGATCGGGACCAGAACCGGGCTTTTTACGCTTCCCTGGCGGGATTGGAGCAGCTCACGGCTGATCTCGGCACTCTCTTCAACACCAATTATGCCCCCAGCGTTGCCCAGATCAACGCGCTTACCGCGGAGGTGCCGAGCATTCCTTACGTTTCCTATGTTTCGCCGGGCGGCTCCTCGGGCTATAGCATCGAGTTTCCAATGGATGGCCTGGGAAGGCCGAGAGCCGACACGCGGACAATTCCCACCGGCCCTTACGAGGGTCTGGTGGGTTTGATCACCCCCTACACGATGACCTCCACGGCCCATACGCTTACCGGCTCAGAGGTCAGGATGCGCCGAACCCTGCAGACCGTAGCCGTGCCTGTATTCCAGTTTGGTATTTTTTCCGAGACCGACCTGAGCTTTCACGCCGGCCCCAATTTCAACTTCGGCGGCCGGGTGCATACGAATGGCAACCTCTATCTGGCGGAAGGTGACGGGAATGCTCTGACTATGTCCAACCGTGTCACCGCCGTCGGTGAAGTGATTCGCAGATACCTGATCAATGGCTGGTCCACGAGCAGCAACTACAACGGCCGGATCGACGTGAGCACGGCGCCGGGGGCCTACAGGGCGCTCACCTTCAGCGAAGGGAGCCTGGTAGGAGCGATCGGGTCGGCGGAAAACGAGCCTACCTGGACGAATCTCTCTATCGGGACTTACAACGGCAATATCCGCAGCGGACGAACCGGCGCGCGCCGCATGGATCTTCCCCTGGTCAATTATGGCGCCGGCCCCGTGGACCTGATTCGAAGGCCTCCGGTGAACGAGAATGTTGCCAATCCGGACGTTTTCCAACAGCGCTACTTTGCGCTGGCGAGCCTGCGGATCCTGCTCTCGGACAATCCTGCGGACCTGACCTCCTTGCCGACGGTGACCTCGTCAAATCCCATTCAGCTCATCGGGATCGCGCCGGACGGCAGGCCGATTGCCGCCTCCTCGGGGATTTCCGCCCAGGGATATCGGAGCCCCGCCGGGACCATCACGATCGGCGGTTATATCAAGATCGATATGCAGGACCAGGCTGGAGGCTGGACTGACGTCACCCAGGAGATCCTGCAACTTGGCATTGCCGGGCGTGATCTGACAGGCGTCTGCACCAATCCCCCTGACTCGATCGTTCGCGTGCAGCGTCTCAAGGATACGCCGGCGGCTTGCAGCGGCGCTTCCGCCAACAGCTACCAGTACTGGCCCAACGTGTTGTACGACACGCGCGAGGGCGCCTTGCGTGACAACATCCCGACTGCTCAGACCACGGTGTATCTCGGCGGTGTCATGCACTACATCGAGCTTGACGCGAACAACCTCGCCCGATGGTTCCGCGGGGAAATCGGGGCCAGCGGCAGCAACGCCATGAACATGACCGGATACGTAGTTTATTTCTCCGACCGGCGTACTAATCGCGACACGGGAAATCTGGAAACGGGCGAGTATGGTTTTGAGGATTTTGTGAATCCGGCCAGCGTCAATGGCCTTCCCAACGGTTCCCTCGATACCGCCGAGGACGTCAACGGCAACGGACTTCTTGACACGTATGGCCAGAATCCGGTTAATCCGATATGGTGGCCTCTGGACAGCACCGCTCTTCCCACGACTGCAGTCTCCGGTGATATTGCGCGAAGAAACCAGCCGGTTTTCTTCCGGCGGGCCCTGAAATTAGTGAATGGCCAGAGCATCGACCTGGGGATCATGGACGGTGTCCCCCTGGGGTTGGCCGTTGCCTCGGAGAATCCCATCTATCTGCAAGGAAACTACAACGCGCCCGGTACCTTTTCAGGCGCGCACGTGGCCTGCTCGCTGATTGCAGACTCCGTCACATTCCTTTCGAACTCCTGGAGCGACGCCAAATCTTTTACGTACCCGCACTCCCTTTCCGGCGGCGGCAGCGGGCGGACGGCATCCACCACGTGGTACAGGGCCGCGCTCATCGCCGGGAAAGGCGGGCCCTTCCCGCAACCCGCATCCACGCCTCAGGATTTCGGAACCGACGGCGGCGTACACAACTTCCTTCGCCTGCTGGAGAATTGGGGGGGACAGACACTGAACTACCGCGGATCTATGGTCAGCTTGTACATCAACCGGCAGGCTGTGGGCCTGTACAAATGCTGCACGAACGTCTACTCGCCTCCTACCCGCGGCTATAACTTCGACGTGGAATTCCTGCAGCCCAGCCTGCTGCCGCCGCGTACCCCGATGTTCCGTGATGTCAACATCACAGGCTTCTCACGGTTGATCATGCCCAACCAATGAGATGCTGTAAGAAGCTGAGCCGGATGCGAAGGTAAGCCCCGGCCGCCGAGGCTGTCTCAAAACTCGCCGGAATAGGCCCGAAGGGCCGCCAGTGCATAGGCCCGACCGTCAGGTCGGGATAGGCGGATACATTAGAAATGAGCACCGA
>CAYGWQ010000135.1:0-13514 GCA_964353465.1 uncultured Acidobacteriota bacterium
TCGACAATCTCGGCTTTGATTTCCCCGAAATGACCGGCAGCAATCGCTCCAGGATCGAGCTCACCCTTCATAATCCTGGCGCGCACCTCCGGCACGCAGCGGGGGCAGAGCGAGTCCGTGACTCTGGGAAATCCCAGCGCAGGCTTGGTGCGGTGGCGGCTCTTGGGCATCCTTGCCGGCGCCCACCGCGGATGCGGCAGCTCACCCTCCGGCAGCCGCCGGTTGACAGCCTGAAAGACGCGCCACAGCAGATCGGCAGCACCGGTAACGATGGATGATCCGGCCCACGACCATAGCGGATTTCGTTTGCTTTCCTCACGGACAAAATGATCTGTATACATACACGTCTAAACCTATTCGCCCGGCCCGGATTGCAGTGATCTGACCCGATTGCGTTTCGTTGTTATAACTCAAACTAATCCAAACCGTTACAAAGACCAACGGGGTAAAGTTAACAACTAATTATCCGCACGTCCACCGAATTCCACATCAGCTCTAGGAGAAGCTCATCACGATGAGGATGATTTCAGTGAGGGCGAGGCCCATCAACGTGCGATGCTCGCGGTTTCGGATCACTCGCGACCAGAGGAATGCGGACGAACGAAGGGACGCACCATTAAAATTCGGAAAGAACATGGGAACACGCCTGGCGTACTGGAGAAAAGCCTCTCCATAGCCCTGCTGCAACTCCTGCTCTTCTCTCTTCATGACGGGATAATATACCAGGAGGTAGAAGGCGCCGAAGGGCAGCAGAAGCCAGTACACCTGTCCGGCGAGGATGACGCCCAGCGCCATGAAAAACGATCCCAGGTAGAGGGGGTTGCGGGTCAGGGCATAGGGCCCCTCTGTTGCCAAAGCCTTCCCCTTGTCAATGTGACCGGCAGCCCAAAGCCTCAGCAGAGCTCCCACAGAGGCAATGATCCCGCCATACAGCAGAGATCGCCGGGACGGGTGCATCAGCAGAATAAAAATCACTCCCAGGAGTGTGCCGGCGGGCACCCGTATCTTCTGTGCGATTGATCCCCAGGAAGACATTCGCTCAGTCCGCCCATTGTCCCGGAAGCCGGGACCCTATTTGATATCCTTTCCAACAGAACCCGACTCGCGCGTATAGGGTGCTGCCAGCCATTTCTTGGCTTCCTCGAGGGCTCCGTCGGTGTTGTCCTTCGTGTTGAGGGCCTTATTATACTCCGCCAAGGCCCGTTGGCGTTGGCCCAGAATGTCATAGATTTTTCCGAGATAGATGTAGCACCAAACCTCAATCCATTTGGGATTTCGGTCGCCATTCAGCGCGTCCCGGAATGTGTTGGCCGCAGTCTGCAGGTTCATCTGTTCGAAGAACACCTCCGCCAAGCGGAAGTGAGCGATCGACTTGAGTGGATTGCCCTTGATGGCTTGCTCGAATGCCCGGATGGAATCGATGAGATCCCCCTTTTGCCTCAGGTCGGTGCCGAGAGTGAGCTGCACCTTGAATCGAAGCTCATCAGATTCGCGCAGGAGCTTGTTGTCAGGGTCAATGATCACTTTTTTCGGCATAGAAAAGATGCTGATGTCAAAAGCAGTCGCCTTGCCGCTCAGATCGATAGTGATCCGCTCCTTGGTCCCATCTCCGATCGCCTCGATTTCCAGCGGCATACGGAAGAGGTCCCGGTCCTGTTTCACGGCCCCGGAGATGCGGAAGCCGTCGCGGGTCTTGTACGTGACATAATCGACCTGCAGATTGGGCACACCGGTCGTATCGAGCCACTCAGCGAAAAACCAGGCCAGATCCTTACCGAAGATCCCTTCCGCCAGCTGTTGAAATATGGTTGACCCGCCTGCTCCGTCGGGCTGTTTCACATATTGCTGAAGCAGGTCGGCGAACTGTGCGTTGCCCATCAGGCCTTGAAGCATGATCAGAACATAGGCCCCTTTCCCTGCGACCACGGATTCATAGGCATCAGAACCATACCCCAGGCTGATGGCGGAACGAATCGCGCTTCTGTTTTCGAACTTCAGGCCCAGCACTGCCAGGTTGTCTATTTCCTCTTTCAGAGCCTCGGAGCCGCCGGTCGAGCCCAGGTAGAGGGCGGCCGAGTAATATGCCATGCCGTCCACGAGCCAGAGATCACCAGCGCTCGGGACTCCGACCGTTTCCATCCACCACTGGTAGGCGGCACGGCGAGCAAGTGCGCGCACAGGAGGCGTTCGTTCGGCGACCTCCTTGTGCGTTACAAATATTGTGCCCAGGGTTCCCGGCTGCAACGCAAGCTTGTCGGACACTTCGACCAGCCGGTAGTTCTTTCCGGAGGCCGAATCGCCCCAGAGTTGCTGATAATACTCCAATGCCTTGGCAAGTTCCTCCGCGCTTTTGCGAATAGCATCAATGTGGTCTTCCCGCGCATACGTGTCGATGGTCAGGTCGCCGAACTCCATTTTCCGCTGGAAGTAGCGGCCGGCGACTATCGAGGTCGACATCAGGGGCCGCTTGGCAACCCAGCCGAATGTTTCGGTGATGCCGCGCGTGATGATCGGTGTGGGCGTGCCGGGGCCCACAGCCACCATTCCCAGGGGCACGGTCACTTCGATGGTCGCCGAAGGGCGATCAGCAAATAACTTGTTCACAGGGAACCATTTGGATGGGTAGAGGAGGTAGGTCCCTTCCAGCCCGATATAAGCGCTGGCCTCATCCCGGGTGAAGTTCCTGCTGAAGCGATCCAGATCGAATCCTCCGGTATATTCGATCTTGACCGTCGTGCTTTCCCCGCTACCGAGGGCTTTCTGGAAATGGATGGCGAGGGTTCCGGGACCGGTTTCGTCCTGGCCGAAATCGATGTTGCCCCCCTGCGCATCCGAGATCTTGGTCACGGACAGGTTCTCGCTGGTCTCGAAGATAATGACGTCTGTGTTTTCGACCGCTTTGAAAGTGATGGACGCCACTGCTTTCATTTCATGGGCATCCGGATCGAGCGTCAATTGAATGTGGTTGTTCTCAACAATAAATGGAGGGGGAGCGGAGCCCTGCCGCCTCGTTTGCGGATAGAGACCCGCAGCGAGGCTAATGGCCAGCCCAGACATGACAAAGCAATTGCGTATCGTTCGCTTCAGCATTCCCTTCCCTCCACATAACGGGCCACCAATGCAGCTACCGTGTCCGATGCGCAGCGTGAGCCCAGCAAAGCGCGAATGTCGCCCAGGCGGTTCCTCATTGCGTCGGCCTTTTCTGGATTCTCGAGATACTCCAAGGCCGCAGCAGAGAGTCCCTCAGGCGTCGCATCCCATTGCAGGTACTCAGGGACGATCTCCTGCCCGGCAATTAAGTTTACCAGCCCCTTGTACGGACTGCGAATCAGAATGTTGCCCAAAATCCAACTCACGGGTGAGATTTTGTATAGGATCAGAAATGGCGTTCCCACCAGCGCTGCTTCCAGGGTGCTGGTGCCGCTCTTGACAAATCCGAAGTCGGAGTTTGCGAGAATTCTGCGTGCTTCTGCGGAGACGATCCGGAAGTAATCCCGGTTTTGGTCCTCCGTCAGCATCGAGGAAGTGATCCGTGCTACCTGGCCGGGATCGATTGCCGGGGCGACCGAAATGAGGAACTGCGCCGGCAGGCGCTGCAATATCCGTTGCGACGCCGCCAGCAGCGTGGGCAGCATATATTCGACCTCCCGCTGCCGGCTGCCCGGGAGGAGCGCGATGGTCTTCAGCCCGGGATCCAGGCCCAATTCCCCTAGGAAACTTACGCGCTCTCGAATCGCGGCAAAGTCCTCCAGCAGCGGATGGCCGACAAACTCCACCTTGACTCCCCGCTCGCGATAGTATTCTTCCTCGAAGGGCAGGATTACGAGCATATGGTCGACATGCCGTTGAACCATGCGGATCCGGCCCCGGCGCCACGCCCATAATTGCGGGCTGATGTAATAGATTACCTTCATGCCCAATCGTTTGAGTTTTTTCGCCAGCCGCAGGTTGAATTCGGGAAAATCCAGCAACACAGCCACGCTTGGACGCCGTTCCCGGCAGGCGTCCGCCAGCAGCCGGAAAGTGCGGTAGTACTCATGCAAATGGTGAAGCGCCTCACGCGGGCCGATGCTGGCAAGCTCCCGGATGTGGCAGAGAATCTCAACGCCGGCGGCCTGCATTTCGTCACCGCCGGTGCCGAAGAAGCTCAGCGCGCGGGGAGCTTCAAGCAGCCTCAGTTTCTTGACCAGATGGGCCGCATAGCGATCCGCAGAGGGTTCCCCGACCACCAGCAGAATGGAGCGGGTTGCAGCTTCAGTTTGCATGACGGGAACCGCCTGGAAAATGATCCGGGCGCGCAATCCAGCCGCCGCCGAGCACCTGTTCGCCCCGATAAAACACGGCAGCCTGGCCCGGGGTGATGGCCATTTGCGGAGCGTCAAAGTCGACCCTCACGGCGCCGGAACTCAGTGGGGTGATCGTGGCCGGCGCTTCCGGGTGTCGCGACCTGATTTTCACGGAAACACGCAGGGGCATGGTCAATTCGGATACGGCAATCCAGTTCACGCGCACGGCGCAACAGGATCCTCTGGCAAGCCGGGGGCGCTCCCCTACGATCAACCGTTTTTCTCGGTATTGGATATCTGTCACGTACAACGGGACGGAATGGGCAATGCCGAGGCCGCGCCGCTGCCCGATCGTGTAACGATGAATGCCGGAATGATGTCCCACCACCTTGCCGCTCTGGTCGATGATTTCGCCGGCAGAGAATTCCGGCGGGCTCCATTCTTCCGGGTGATATCGCTCAACAAAACGCGCGTAATCCCCGTCCGCCACAAAACAGATCTCCTGACTTTCGGCCTTGTCTGCCACCTGTAGTCCGTATCGGTGCGCAATCCGGCGCACCTCGGCCTTGTTGAGCCCGCCCAGGGGGAACATAGCGCTTGCAAGTTGCTCCTGGCTCAGTTCGAACAGGAAGTAGGATTGATCCTTGTCCGTGTCCACACCCTTCAGCAACAGCTGCCTGCCGGTTTGACAGTCGCCGATGGTGCGCGCGTAATGCCCTGTCGCTACGTGGCTGGCCTGCACATCCCGGGCGAGCTGCAACAGGTGGTCAAATTTCATCCGGGAGTTGCACAGGACGCACGGCGACGGTGTCAGACCATGGCGGTAATCCTCGACGAAGGACTTCACCACGACCTGCTCGAACTCGCGTTCAAAATTGACGACAAAGTGAGGGATCGCAAGCCTGGCTGCAACCTGCCGTGCATCGTACAAATCATCCAGCGCGCAACAGCCTCCGGGCCGGCGCTCATCCCCGCGACCGTTGCGTCGCTGATCCCACAACTGCATGGAGAAGCCGACGACATCATAGCCTTGTTCCCTTAGAATCGCTGCGGCAGCAGAGCTGTCAACCCCGCCGCTCATTGCCACCGCAACCCGGCCCCGAGTCATGGCTGGCCTGCCCCCACAGGCATCCAAAGGATGCAGGTCCTGACGAGGTGAAGGTCTCTCAAATTCGGATGAATGATGTACTCGTCGATGTTCTTTACCTTAGCCTGAAAGGAGTTGATCAGGCGCTGGATTTCGAGGCACACATCCATCTCGAGCGCCTCGAGGCTCTGGTCCAGGTCCGGGCTATCCGGATTCGGAGCCTGCGGGGCCACAGCCCTCTCATCCAGCGTCAATTCGGTCTTCAGAAAGAGCTCGGCAATTTTTTCGGCAAGGGCGTGCCATTTGCTGCGGGCCTGCGCCATCCTGCGATCCGATTCGAACTCCCCGGTCCGGTCCTGGCGCATATACTTCTGTTCGACGCGCCCGAGGCGCCGGTTGAACACTTCGCGCAATGCGTCCAGGTCGCTGCGAAATGCCTCATTAAAAACTTCCAGACACCGGAGCTGAAATTCATTGCGCATCTCCCCTGGATGGGAGTAAGTGTTCAAGGCAAAGTTACGGTAGATCTGCATTTCCGCATGACGTAACAAATAGGAAAGGTATCGGGATTCGATTCGGGCCGGGATATTCTCGGTCACAAACTCCGGGAGGCTGCGCAGCTTTGCGGATTCCGGTTTCGAGGTAAGTAGGGCCGCAGGATCCACGGATCGAACCATGTCACGCGTCCAAAGCAAATCCTCATCCAGGGAGAGCATGTCCAGCACGCTGTGGATGCCGCAGGTCACGTTGCAGCCGGAGCGAACGTCGGCGAAGTCGATTCTGGCTTCCACATAAAAAAAGGGTTCATACTCCTGGCCTGCAAGAGTTGCGGCAGGACGGAAGTATAGGTGCTTTATTCTGCCGGGATGTTCGGTTTGTGCAGGGAATGCCTGAGAATTCAATGACATAGAGCAGACTCCACGGATCGGCCGGACTGCAAATATTACCATGTGGCACGGGCGCCGGGAAGTGAAACGAGATCCTGCCTGAATCGCAGAAACTTCCGGACTATGTGCCCGGAAATCTGATACAATAAATTCCCAGCCATACCACCTTTTATAGAGAGACGCCTATGAAAGAGACTATTGATTTCCGACTCAACGGCAAGCCCACAAAACTGGAGGTCGAAGGCGACCGAACACTCTTGTGGGTCCTGCGCACGGACCTGGGGCTTACCGGAACGAAATTCGGCTGTGGCATCAGCCTGTGCGGCGCATGCACGGTAATCGTGGGCAAGGAAGCAGTGCGATCGTGCCAACTCCGGGTGAGGGAGGTCCGCGGGAAAGAGGTCACCACCATCGAAGGATTGGCCAAGAATGGGAACCTCCATCCCCTGCAGAGAGCATTCGCAGAACACGGGGCATTGCAGTGCGGCTTCTGCACTCCCGGGATGATCATGACGGCGTATGCCCTGTTGCTCAAGAATCCCAAGATGACGCGAGCCCAGATCATCCAGGGAATGGAACAGAATCTTTGCCGGTGCGCTGCCCATAACCGCATTGTCCAGGCAATCGAGAGTGTATCCAAAAAGTGAGGCGCATTATGGGAGATGAAAGATCCAGGATTATCCAAGTACCCGATGGCATGACAGGGCTCTCCCTCGACAGGCGTGACTTTATTAAGATGGTCGGCGGGGGGATCATCGTCCTTTTCTCCTGCGATGCACCGGTCTTTCCGGGGCAGGGGCGGGGACCAAGCTACCCGTCGGATCTCAACGCGTACCTGAGGATCGCCGAGGACGGCAAGGTGACCGTCTATTCGGGAAAAATCGAGATGGGACAGGGCGTGATCACTTCCCTCGCTCAGGAGGCCGCCGATGAACTCGGTGTGGCGCTGACTTCCATTGAAATGGTCATGGGCGATACGCATTTGTGTCCGTTCGATTCGGGGACCTACGGCTCGATGTCAACCCGCTTCTTCGGTCCTGCCGTCCGGGCGGCAGCCGCCGAGGCCAAAGCCATCCTGCTCGATTTGGCGGCGGAACAGCTCAAGACGCCCAAGGACAAACTGAGCGTCGAGAATGGCGTGGTATTCGTGGCCGCCAACAGGAAAACGCGGGTGACCTTCGGCCAGCTGGCCAAGGGGCAGAAGATTACGCGCAAGCTCGAAGGCAAGGCGGTGACCAAGTCGGTGGCTGATTTCACGATCATGGGCAAGCCGGTGAAGCGCACCGATGCTGTGGCCAAGGTGACCGGCAAGGCGCAATACGCAGGTGACATCCGGGTGCCGGGCATGCTCTATGCGAAAATTCTCCGCCCCCCCGCGCACGGGGCGACATTGAAGAGTGCCGACACATCGGCCGCCGCGAAGATTTCCGGCATTACCGTCGTCAACCAGGATAATCTGATTGCAGTTCTCCATCCGGACCCGGAGGAAGCCGAAAAGGCTCTTATCAGCATCAAGGCGGAATTCGACATTCCCAAGCCTACCGTCGATAATGCCACGATATTCGACCGCATTCTCAATGCTGCTCCCCGGGCTCAGGAAGGCGACAGCCGGGGAGACTTGGCCGCCGGGGAGAAGGCCGCGACGGCTCTCTTCGAAGAAAAGTTCTGTACCGCCTATGGCGCGCACGCTCCAGTGGAGACCCATACGGCTCTGGCCAGAATCGAAGGCGGCAAGGCGACGGTCTGGATTTCCACCCAATCGCCGTTTCCGAACCGGCAGCAGATTGCGCAAGCTATCGGTTTCACCCTGGAGAATGTCCGCGTCATCACGCCATTTGTGGGCGGCGGATTCGGCGGCAAGAATCCGGCACAACAGGCTGTTGAGGCGGCAAAGCTGGCAAAGATCACCGGTAAACCCGTGCAGGTCACCTGGAGCCGTGCGGAGGAGTTTTTCTACGATACCTACAGGCCGGCGGGAGTCGTCAAGATCAAGTCGGGCATCGATGGCAGAGGCAAGATTTGCCTGTGGGATTACGGCGTCTATGCTGCCGGGTCCAGGAGCTCGGAGCAGTTTTATGATGTGCCCAACAACATCATCAGGGTTTTTGGCCAGGGGATGGGGGGCGGTACGACTGCGCATCCATTTGCCACCGGCGCCTGGCGTGCCCCGGGAGCCCCGGTAAACGTATTCGCCCGCGAGTCGCTGATCGACATTATGGCGGCCAGGGCAAAGGTCGATCCGCTGGAGTTCCGTTTGAACAACACCTCGGATCCCAGAATGCGTGCTGTCCTCCAGGCTTCGGCTGAACGGTTCGGGTGGAAAAGGGCGGTCAGCCCCAGCGGTCGAGGCATGGGAATCGCCTGTGGCATAGATGCGGAAACCTATGTCGCGGAGATTGCCGAGGTCACGGTAGATAAGGCGACGGGCAAGGTGAAGGTAAAGCGCATCGTCTGCGCCCAAGACATGGGCATTGTCATAAATCCCGATGGAGCCACCATGCAGATGGAAGGCTGCATCATGATGGGATTGGGATATACCCTCTTGGAGGATATCAGCTTCCAGGGCGGCAAGATACTCACCGCGAACTTCGATTCCTACGAGCTGCCCCGTTTCTCATGGATGCCGCAGATTGACACGGTTCTTGTCAAGAACGATGAGCTGCCGCCCAAGGGAGGCGGCGAACCGGCAATCGTCCCCGTCGGCGCCGCGGTTGCCAATGCGATCTACGATGCCACCGGCGCCCGGCTGTTCCAGTTTCCCATGACGCCGGAAAGGGTCAAAGAAGCGCTAAAGAAGGCATGAGGTTTCAGTTCGGACGGGTTGGACGGAGGGTGCGCTGTTCGATAAGGGAATTGAAGACCTCCTTGAATTCCTGCCGTCCGTAGAAAAGCCTGGATTTGATCGTTCCCGCCGGGCAACGCAGCATGCCTGCAATCTCGGCGATGGTGTTGCCGTCCATGTCGTGGAGGCGCACAACCAGCCCCTGCTTGTCGGACATGAGCCCGAATGTCTCTTCTATAAGCTCGCCCAGCTCGCTCGCCTCCATGTGCTCGAGCGGGTCTGTGTAAGGGGTGGGATCGGCGGCTAATTGCCTTGCCGCTTCATCTTCATCAAGTTCGACGAAACGCTTGTTGCGGCCTTTTCGAATCATGCCCAGGCAGACATTGACGGTGATGCGGCTTACCCAGGTCGAAATCTTGGACTCCCCCCGGAAACGGCTGATTCCTCTATAGATATTGATCAGCGTTTCCTGGAGCGCATCCTCGGCCCTCGATTCTTCACCCAGGATGCGGTAGGCGGTATTGAAGATCTTGCGGTTGTACAACGCCAGCAGGGCGTTGCACGCTTCCGGGTCGTCCCTGCGGCAACGACGCAGCAAGCTCAAACCCATTTCCTCCTGATCTGTTCTTTCCAAAGTCTCCATAATCCCTCACGGACACACAGCGTACACCCCTTCCTATGCAAGGAAGGTGCCAAACTTGAAGACAGACGGTAATCACAATAAAGATATTATTTTCAATAACTTAAAAATTCATCCCCAAAAACCTCCAAACACGGCAAATGTACACAAATTAGACATATTTCCTGCTTATAACGCTAAGATCAATGTTTTACCAATTTTAAGTGTGACTAGATTTTAGACAGCTGGGTGTTGTCAGGATGACGGGTGGATGCGCCTGAGTTTTTCCAGGAGGGATTGCCGGCTGATGCCGAGGGTACGAGCGACACGCGATTTGTTGTTGTGCAGGCGTTCCATGGCGTCGAGGATCATCTGATCTTCGAGGTTTTGCACGGCCGTTTTCAGGTTGCCATCCGGCGGGGGATAGGGGCGCGGCCGGGGGCGGATGTGGTCGGAGAGCAGTTCTGGACCGACCTCTTTCTCCGGCTCAGCCAGCAGGACGAGTCGTTCGATCTCGTTTTGCAGCTCGCGCACGTTCCCAGGCCATGGATAAGCCTCTATCATGTTCCGGGTTTCAGCCGTGAAAGCGCCGAGTTTGCGGTTCAATTTGATGGCAAACTGCTTGCGGAAATACTCTGCGAGCGGCAGGATGTCCTTGGGGCGCGCGCGCAGCGGCGGGATGGTGACGGAGAATACGTTGATGCGGAAATACAGGTCCTGGCGGAAACGGCCGGCTTCGACCTCGGCGCGCAAATCCCGGTTGGTCGAGGCGATGATGCGCACGTCGACTCTTTTGGACTGATGGAATCCCAGGGGCATGATCTCGCCTTCCTGGATCACCCGCAGCAGCTTTACCTGCAATTCCGGCGGCGCCTCGCCGATTTCGTCAAGGAAGATCGTGCCGCCGTCCGCCAGCTCGAAGTATCCCTTCTTATCCTGGCTGGCGCCGGTGAAAGCGCCCCTGGCATGGCCGAAGAACTCGCTCTCGACGAGTTCCCTGGGGATGGCACCGCAGTTCACGGGCAGGAAAATCCGGTCGCGCCGGTTGCTTTCGTTGTGGATGAAGCGCGCGATGAGCTCCTTGCCCGTGCCGGTTTCTCCCTGGATCAGGACGGTGGTTTCCGTTCCCGTCACACGGCGCAAGAGCTTGAGGATGTTCTCCATTTCCGGCCCGCCGTAGACAATGTTCTGGCGCCGGTCCTCGAGTTCGGCCTGCTGGCGCAGAATCCTGTTTTCCGTCCGCAGCCGTTCGTTGGCCGTCTGGAGTTCTGCGGCAAGCCGGGCATTTTCCCGCTGCAGCGCGCGTTTTTCCAAGGCTTCCCGCACCGCCATGCGCAGATCGTCCGGGGCCCACGGCTTGGTGATGTACTTGTCAACCTTGCTGGTGTTGATGGCTGCAATCAAGTCGCTGATTTCGGCATAGCCTGTCAGGATGATCCGCACCAGATCGGGATGTTCTTCGCGAGCGGCATCGAGAAACTCGATACCGGTCATGTTCGGCATCTTCTGATCGGTGATGACGGCATCGATCGGGTGAGATTCCAGTATCTTCAGGGCTTCTTCGCCGGTCTGCGCCAGGTGGACATTGTATTGATCCACAAAGGTCCGGTGCAGCTTCTGCAGGTTTGCGGATTCGTCATCGATCAGGAGCAGCTCATATTTTTTCAAGAGTTCGCATTCTCCTGGAAAATGGGGAGGCGCAGGGTGAAAATGGCGCCGCCGCCGGCGGCATTCGCAACGAAGATCTTTCCGTGGTGCTGTTCGATAATGCCGTAGCTGATGCTCAATCCGAGTCCCGTACCTTGCCCTACCGCTTTGGTAGTGAAAAAGGGCTCGAAGATGCGCTTCAGGTTTTCGCGCTGAATGCCGTGGCCGTTATCTTCGATTTCGACCTGGACCGCGTGATCGTCGGCAATGGTCCGGATCCAGACGTCGCCCTTGTCGGCGATCGCATGAAAAGCATTGGAAAGCAGGTTCATGAAGACCTGGCTGAGCTTCCCCGAATATCCCTGGATTTTGGGGATCTCGCCGTATTCACGGTGGATTTCAATCCGTTCCTTGTACTGGTTGCGAAGCAGATTGAGCGAGATCTCAATGGCGGCGTGCACGTCAATTTCGGATACGGCATCGCTATCCATCCGCGAGAAAGTGCGCAAATCGGAAACTATGTTGTTGATCCGGATCGCGCCTTCGGTGAAGTTATCGATCAGGGTAGGCAGGTCTTCCCGGATGAAGTCATAATGAATACCTTCCTTCATGCCGGCGATCTGCGCCCGGTCTGCGGGAGACAGGCTCGGCAGTCTGTCATATGCCTCCAGCAGCTCCTGAAGCTTGCGCGTATATTCGGACAGGAAGCCGGTATTCCCGTAGATGAAATTGAGCGGGTTTTTTATTTCGTGCGCGATTCCCGCCACCAGTTGTCCCAGGGATGCCATCTTCTCGGTCTGCACAAGCTGTTCCTGCGCATTCTGGAGATCCAGGTACGCCTTTTTGAGCGCCTCATGCGAGCTTTCCAGTTCCCGGGTCCGCTGCCGCACCATATTTTCCAGGTTGCGATTCAGCTCCTGGAGCTGGTCTTCGCGGGCGGCAAGGGATCGTGCCATATCATTGAAGGTCGTACCGAGAATTCCCACCTCATCGGAAGAGCGTATCAGCACGCGCTGGTCCAGGTTCCCTTTTGCTATCGTCTGGGCTGTATGAATCAGGTTCTGCAGCGGCACGGTGATGCCCTGGGCGATCACGAATGTGAAAAGGACCACGAGGGCGGCCAGCAGGATCGTCGCGCCCGCCAGCCACCAAGTCATAGTCATGATCGGGCGGAATATGTCGGTCTCATCAATGCCTACGCCGACGGTCCACCCGAAGGAGGTATCGCTGATCTGTGCAAATCCGGAGATTTTCCGGTTGCCCGGCGGAAACTCATAAGCGAAGCTGGGCTCTCGCTTTTTGACCGCATCGGCCAGGTTCTTCAGCCCGTGATCCTCGATCAAGCGGGTATTGTAAAGATTTTGTGCGTCCGGGCTGTAGGATGGCAGGTACTCCACGCCGCTCCGGTTCGCCCGGTATTTGTGGCCGATGATGGTGTTCGCATCCCGGGCGTACATGAAGCTGTAGCCGGTCTTGAGGTTTTGATTGGCCAAGTCCATTTCCACGCTGTCCAGGATGGTCTGAATGTAGGACCAGTTAATGATGCTGAGCCATACCCCGATGATTTCATTCGTCTGCGGATGGCGCACCGGTTCCGAGAAGGCGATGTTATACTGCTGGCTAACGTCCTCTTTGCGATAATCGTACAGCCTTTGGACCAGGGTTGACTGGTACCAGTCGCGATGCGAGGACTCGCCGCGGATGGATCGGTTGAAGAGCAGTTTTTCATCCGGGTATCTGCGTATATCCTCCCCGATCAGCGCCGCGGATACGAGGGGCACTTCGAACCGATCAAGCGTGTTGATCGCCACGAGGTTTCCCCGGTTGTCCAGAACCGCGAGGATGTCATACACTTCATGGTTGATGCAGTAATTATTCAGCAGACGGACCATACCCGTCCGCTGCTGGGCACCCAGGAGAGGATCGATGAGCGAAAAAGTGGTCGCCATGGACGCCACTTCCTGCTTCTGGCCCCGAAGCATGATATCAATCTTGTCGGCGGTGTCCTGAGCCTTGTTTTCCAGGGCAAGCTTGATCCGATCTTCTGCGATCTGCTTGCTGCCGAAGTAATAGGAAGAGAGGGATATGCCAACCAACGGCAGCAGGGACAACAGGATCATGAGCAACAAAAGCTTGTTGCGCAGGCTTTTGAAACCCCTGAAATGTGAGCCTATGACGATATTGACCTTTTTCCCTGCCATCGATG
>CAYGWQ010000136.1:0-13512 GCA_964353465.1 uncultured Acidobacteriota bacterium
GGCCCCAGAGCAGGTTGGCTAAGCTCACGCCGTGCAGGACGAAAAACGCGCCGATAACAAACTCGGTACCGGCCACGTGCTCCCCCGCCAGTAGGCCTGCGAACTGGCTTCCAGGTTTGAACTGTGCGGGAACGACGGGCTCGCGGTCATATTCATACAGTTTGTCCAACTGCGACATCAGCCGCGCCAGCCGGCTCGACATATTTCGGACTCCACTGCAATGAACGGCAGGATGCTGAGAAACTCTGCTATTCTACTGAAAACCTGTCCCTTGCAGCAAAGGAAATAAGGAAATGCGGTGACTGGCGGGATAGACGCCTGCTCAATGCAGGCGCCTCACGATCCATTCCTTGCCTTTCGGTGAGCCGACATCTATATTCCTTTTGATGGAGATTATACATGCCAGACCGGAAAGGAAAGAGCTATGGAAACGATCCTGTCGTTTGTCGAAGCCAACCGTGAACGGTTCCTGCATGAACTGAAAGAGCTCCTAGCCATTCCCAGTGTGAGTTCGCAGAGTGACCGCAAACCTGAGATGCTACGCGCCGCAGAGTGGCTCAAGAACCATGCGTTGGGCATAGGTCTCCAAAATGTGCAGATTCTGGAGACAGAAGGGCATCCAGTAGTATACGCCGACTGGCTGGGCGCACCCGGCAAGCCGACCCTTCTCCTTTATGGTCATTATGACGTACAGCCTGAAGACCCGATCGACAAGTGGGAAACGCCCCCGTTCGAGGGGACCATACGCGGCGACAACCTTTACGGGCGGGGCACTGCCGATGACAAGGGTCAGATTTTCATCCACCTCAAGGCAATCGAAGCATTCCTGAAGAACGCCGGCGCATTGCCGGTCAATCTCAAAATCATTTTTGAAGGGGAGGAAGAAGTCGGCAGTGCCCATCTCGGCACGTTCGTCGAGCAGCATAAGGAGTTACTGAAAGCCGACCTTATCCTCATCTCCGATTCCGGCATGTTTGCCAAAGGCGTTCCATCCGTAACCTACGCCTTGCGGGGATTGGCATATATGGAAGTAGAAGTCACGGGGGCAAACGGCGATCTGCACTCCGGCTCTTTTGGGGGCTCGATCCACAATCCGATTCAAGCCCTGGCGGAAATGATCGCCTCACTGCACGATAAGAAAGGACGAATCACAGTCAAAGGAATGTACGACGACGTTCGTCCGCTGACCAGGGGGGAACGTGCCGCCTTCGCGAAGCTTCCCTGGAGTGACCGGAAGTATGCGAAGTCACTTGGCGTGAAGCAACTCCACGGCGAGAAGGGATTCACCACCCTGGAGCGGCTCTGGGCCCGGCCGACCCTGGAGTGTAATGGCATCTGGGGCGGCTACACGGGAGAGGGGACGAAAACCGTGCTGCCGGCGAAGGCTTTTGCGAAGATATCCATGCGGCTGGTTCCGGATCAAAAATCAGCAAAGATTGCCAAGCTTTTTGAGAGGCACCTCCGAGCGATCGCGCCCAAGACCGTCAACGTGAGGGTGCGCCACCTCCACGGCGGTGAACCGGCAATTACACCGGTCGACAGCCCGGGCGTGCAGGCAGCGGTCGCTGCGCTGGAGAAGGGATTCGGCAAAAAACCACTCTACCAGCGGGAAGGCGGATCGATCCCTATTGTAGTGGAGTTCAAGCGACTCCTCGGCATCGATTCTGTGCTGCTCGGCTTCGGCCTGCCGGATGAGAATGCCCATGCGCCCAATGAGTTCATCAGTCTCGACAACTTTTTCGGCGGCATCCGGACGGCAGCACACTACTACAATGAGTTGCCGGCGTACTGGAGGAGCGGGGAAAAACGGTAGCGCCTCCGGTCTGCAATCCGGTCTTCGGCCGCCATTATCCAGGTTATTTTCACAAAGGATGTCTGCTAAGGTATTCGCGCCGTGAAACCGATCGAACAAGCGTCGCCGCAAAATGCGCCCGCTTACCCTGCAAGGCGGAAGGCGAGGATATCCGGGCGTTTTCGGCCGGCGGTTTTCATCCTGCTATCGGTTTTTTTCCTGTACTTGCTCACTTCCCTGCCGCTCGAAATGCGTTCCGGGATTTTCCATATCAAAAAGATCGATCTGATCTCCGCCCTGAGCAAATCCACGGATGCCTCAAAAAGGGGGCAGCCTGCGAACCCCTCCCCACGGGATGCCGGCTCCAATCAACTGCAGGTTTCCGCGAAGTCCGGAGCACCAACTGCAGGTTCTGAAGCACCTAAGGAATCTGCTCTCGAGCGCGAGGACCCGCTGCAGCCGATCGAGCTGTTCAAGGATGACGCCCTCGATCCTTTTTTTCGGGCGCTCCGAGGTCTGCCGCGAAGCAGTGAGCCAGTAAGGATCGCCTATTACGGGGATTCGATCATCGAAGGCGACATGCTCACCAGGGATCTCCGCCTCAATCTGCAGGCCCAGTTCGGCGGCAGCGGAGTGGGCTATCTCCCAATCGCTTCCGAAGTGGCGCTGTTTCGGAATTCCATCGGACATTCGTTCTCTCCCGAATGGGGGAGTGTGTCCCTGCTCCATGCCGATCGTCCAGCACCTTTGGGAATCGCAGGCATGGTCTTTATTCCTGCTTGCCAGGAGGACCCCGAGGGGGGCTTGTTTTGTACTTCCTGGGTGGAATATCGGGCGGTCAAATCCGCCGAGAAATCGAACCGCATCCAGACTGTCAAGCTCTTCTACAGTCATGCCCCGCCTTCCGCATCAGTCGAATATGTTGCCGATAAAGCAGAACCGAAGACGATTGACCTGCAGCCGGGCCCTGAGATCCAGGAAACCACCCTGTCACCCGATCCTCCGGCGCGGAAAATCCGGATCACGTTCACAGCCAGGGCCGGATTCAACGTCTACGGAGCCAGCTTAGAAGGCGAAAAGGGCATCCTGCTCGACAATTTTGGCATGAGGGGAAACTCCGGCATCCCGCTGATCAGGATTCCCAACTCCCAGCTGTCGGGTTTCGAGCGGCTTCTTCGATACAGGCTTATTATCCTTCACTTCGGGGCGAACGTTGCCACGCCCGATCCTCAGGATTTTTCCTGGTACGAAATCGGCCTGATAAAGATGATCCGGCATTTTCAGGTCTCTTTCCCGGAGACGGCGTTTCTCCTCGTCAGCTGTTCCGACCGCAGCTACAAAGACGGACTGGATTATGTCACAATCCCGACCATCCCCCAGCTGGTCGAGACCCAGAGGCGGGCCGCCCAGAAAACCGGGGTTGCTTTCTGGAATCTGTATGCGGCCATGGGGGGGGAAAACGCTATGGCCCGGTGGGTCGATTATCACCCATCGCTGGCCGCCCTGGATTATACACACTTCAGCCTTTCGGGCGCCAAACGCATTGCCGATGATTTCTACCGCGCTCTCATGGATGGCTACAAGAAATTCGAGGATACACTTGGCCGGTAAGTACGCAACGTTCGTGCTGATAGCCTGGATCACACTGGTTCCCGTCTGGGGATCCCGCCAAAGCGCTCTCGATACCAATGGTCTGTGGTTTATCAGCCTGGAGAAAAACCGGATCGAAAACGAGACGGAATCGCTTCAGGGATTTTATGACCGGCTCTTTGACCTTCAGGAAAGACGTCAAGGAAAGGCGGTGGTTCTGCATCTGGGCGACTCGCATGTGGAAGCCGGGTACATGACCGGCGCCGTCCGATCCGCCTTGCAGCAGGAATTCGGCTGTGCGGGACATGGCTGGATCGTCCCCAAGGCGCTTGTCCCGGGAAAAAGGAAGGGCCAGTTTGTGCGCGTGTCGCTGGACAAGCCTCAACCGTTCAGCGTCGCCGAGTTCAAGGCGGCATTGAAGGACGATGATCCGTCGCCGGGATTCACCCGCATCGTTTTCTTTCATAACAAGGGACTGGAATATAAGGACTTTCAGGTTTTAGACACGTCGGGGCGCCTGTTGGGCATAGCCCGGTCATCTTCGAATCCAGGCTCTTCAAACGCAACGACCGTGGAGCTGCCGGTCGTGGCCCGGGAAGTCGTCGTACGCACCCTCAAGACAAACAAAAGCCAGCGCCTCGTCCAGCTCAGTGGAATCTCTCTCGAAAGCGATGATCCGGGAGTCATCTACCATTCCTGGGGCATCAATGGAGCCACAGCCGATACTTTCAACCGTTCCCCCTTTCTCCCGAGAATGCTGGAAGTCACGCGACCGGACCTCGTGATTGTCTCTCTGGGAACGAATGACGCCATTGGGAAAGGATTCAAAGAGGAGATTTTTTCGGTAAACCTGCTGACACTGCTCGCGGCGATCCGGACCAGCTGTCCTGCCGCGGCAATCCTCGTTTCAACACCATCGGACTCCTTTTTTCGCCGTACCCGCAGAGCAAAGCCGGTCGTCAATCCCGATGTCGGGGTCGTTCGCTCTGCCATGCTCAGATTGGGTCCGAGCGTGCGCATCTCGACCTGGGACCTGTTTTCTGTCATGGGATCGGCCGGCTCGATCCAGTTGTGGCAAAAGAGCGTCCTGGCCGGCGCTGATCTGATTCACTTCACCAAGGAGGGCTACCAGCTCCAGGGCCGCTTGCTTTTCGAGGCGTTAATGGCTGGCTATCGAAACTATGCCAAAGTTCGATCCCGCTGAACTCCTTGCGCTCATTTCCTTTCATCCGGGACAGCCGCTCAGTTTCGTCAGCGGATTCTTCGTCATCTTTCTGTTGGCCTCTCTCCTTCTTTACCCCCTCTGCTGCCGGAACCGCAATATCCGGATATACTACCTTCTTGCGATTTCACTGTTCTTCTATTACAAAGCCGGCGGACCGTTTGTCGGTCTTCTAATACTCTCCGCACTTCTGGATTACTGGCTGGGACTGAAGATCGTCAGGAGTTGGCGGGACTGGCAGGCCCTGATGTGGCTGTGGGCGGGGATCGCTGCCAATCTCCTGTCGCTTGTTGTCTTCCGATACATGCCGCTGGGCGGCCGCCTGCTGATGAGCATTAAGCCCGGGGAGCCAGGAATCGGCGAACTCATCGTACCAGTGGGGATTTCTTTTTATGTGTTCCAGAAGATCAGTTATCTCATTGATGTGTATCGCCGCAAAATCCCTCCCGCAACCAGGCCTGCCGATTTCCTGTTATATGTCGCTTTCTTTCCGCGGATCATCGCCGGGCCAATCGTCCGGGCCGGGGAGTTTTTCCCTCAGTTAGAGCAGCCGCCTTCAGAAAAAGAGAACGCGACAGGGGAGGCTCTTTATCTCATTCTGACGGGCCTCTTCAAGAAAGCCGTGATCGCCGACTATGTGGCGATCAGTTTCGTCAACCGGGTCTTCGCGGCTCCCGGGCTATACTCCGGCCTGGAAAATCTCCTGGCCGTCTATGGATATGCCCTTCAGATCTATTGTGATTTTTCGGGCTATACGGATATGGCGCTGGGAATCGCCCGCCTCTTCGGCATCCGGCTGCCCCAGAACTTCAGGTCACCGTACAAATCAGCCAACATCAGCGAATTCTGGCAGCGCTGGCACATCACATTGTCGGAGTGGTTGCGCGATTATTTGTTCCTGCCGGTCGCCAACTGGCTGTCCCGGCGAATCGAGGCGGACCGCTTGCTGGGCTTGAAGACCGATTTCTGGCTCTACGGCACAAGCGCAATCCTGACCTGGCTGGTCTGCGGCCTCTGGCACGGCGCCGCCTGGGGATTTGTAATCTGGGGCCTGATCCATGGAACGGCTTTGACGCTGGAGAAAATATTCAGGATCCCACAGAAAACGAGAAAAGCCGGTCCATGGCGCTTCTGGGGCCGTATCATCAGTTTCCATGTTATATGCCTGTCCTGGATCTTTTTCCGCACCGACACTCTGGAAACAGCCAGGCTGGTTCTGGAGCAGATTATCCGCCATTTTCAGGCCAGGCTGCTTCCCCAGATCATCCAGGGTTATCCTCTGGTGGTGTGCCTCATGGGGCTCGGCTTCCTTCTGCACTATTTCCCTGACAAAGCCAAGGAGAGGCTGCGGAATGCCCTGGCGGCGATGCCCCTCGCCCTTCAGTCGCTCATCCTCGCCGTTATGATCTGGGTTGTCCTTCAGATGCAATCCGCAGATATCCAACCATTCATTTATTTTCGTTTTTAGCGGACCGTTCCGGTATCGTAACCAGTCACTTGTGCTGCGGCCAGCGGAATCCCTCATTGGCAGATAGAGGGCGGGCCATTGGCCGGCATTGCCCTATCGCCTTGTTCAGGAATCCTACCGGCGTTGCCTGTAAACCTCGGCAATTTGGGTGGCGCACGCGGCAGGATTTTTTAGAATTGTGCGACCCCAGTAAGTCAACACAATCCATCCGCCTTCCTGCAGGAAGTTCCGCTTTTTCGCGTCCATCTCCAGCGTCTCGACGTTGCCGTGGGTGGCGAACCCATCACAGTATACGGCGAGCCTGATATCGGGCCACGTGAAGTCCGGAACCGTAATGAGTTGGCCGCTGGTGTCCCGAATTTCGTAATCGCGCTCCCCGCGCGGCAGATCGGAAATGGCCTCGAGCGCACGGCGAAGCGGTTCCTCGATTTCGCCTTTGGGGTATCGCCGGACAGCCGGCTCCTGCCCTGATTGGCGCGCGATGAGCATCCCTTCCAGGGCGAGCAATCCTGCTCCGGGTGCCTTTACCTCAGGTTTTACCGGATCTTGCTGCGAGAGTATCACGAGCAGATCGCGCACACGATCTTTATCAAAAAAATCATGCCAGCGCTGATTCCCGTAACGTTTGAGGCATAAGTAGCAGCCTTTCAAGCACGGGTGCCCATATAGACGATCCATAGCGGCAACCGCAACCTCCGGCAGTTTCGCCGCCATTTGCTCAAGATAGCCGGCGCCACCGGGGACCGTCTCATAGAAGACAATCTGTTCCGCGACCGCGCCCGGCGGGCTTTTTCGGACAAATGCAGCAAGCTCGGTCGGCTCGAGTTCTAGGAGATTCCCGGCGCCGGCTAACAGCGCTTCGGCCAGCGTCACCATGGTGGGAGAAAAGGAAGAGCGGCCGATCGTCTTGACATCCTCCCGTGAAGGTACCGAGAGCACGAGGCAATCGGTCTCGAACTTATATGCCAACACAAGGGATGCAAGCTCTCCGGAACAAAATCGCGCATGGTAATTTCGCCACTCTTGAGCCTGCTTGGAGTGCTCAGGATCGCGCGGATCATGGGCCATGTGGCGACCACAGTCGGGACAGAGCCAGAACCTGCTCCCCCGGGTTGTCTTGCCTTCGACCCGACCCCAATTTGTTACCAGCACCTCGGCAAGGCTGATCAGGTCCACCGGTGTCAGCGGGTAACGATAAAGGTGCGAGCTGGCGCCGGATCTGGAGAGCAGGCTCTCGTGTCTTTCGTAGTTCTGCCGCTGGCGGGATTCCTCCTCCGAGCTGATTTTCAGGTTTTCTTCCGCCTCGAAGGCGTCCACAAAAACGACATCAACGGCCTGCGGAAGGGCTTCTCCACAACGCGGACAGCGATTTGTTCCGGATTCCACTACCTCGTCGCACCGCCCGCAGAAATGGAATGCTTGAAGTCTGCCGGACGTCTCCGCGTCGGTCCGGCCTTCCCGACCCGCGAGTGTGCCAGGGCCGCCGGGGAACAATACCCGGATCGAGCGCAGCTTGCGACCATTCGCATATACATAGTTCCCAGGAGCGAATTCTTCGATGGCAATCGCCGAGGGTCGGTAGAGCGTAGGAGTATCGGCAACGCCGGGATCGAGGCTGAAGGTATCAAGCGGAAACTGGTATGCGGGAAGCATTCCCTTCGTGGAAAGAAAATTGAGCATGTAAGCACGCTCAGGATCCTGCGTGATCTCGTAATAGGCGCGTTTTCGTGCCGCCGCCTTCTTCTCATCCTGTCTTGGCGAGCCGACAGTAGAATACTCACGGAATTCCCTATCAAGCTGACGCACTCGCTGCCACCAGCCCTCCATCACGAAGGTCATCTCGCGTTCGAATCCATCCACAATCTTCTCTGCGTCCGCGAGGCCATATCCACTGGTCCGTTGAGCGGTCCGATCGGATTCCATAACGGCCGCGATACGATTAACGAGTTCATCTCGTTTGTTGCGGATCTCGGTCAGGATTCCTTCAAGTTCCTCGGTTTTCCATCGCGTCGGCACACGGATATCGTCAAGGAGATCTCCGAGCCGTGCCGGCAGCTGAGTATCTATGCATTCGAGCAGATAGGAGCGGAGATGTCGCAGTACGACCTTCGGATTGTCAAGCCGAAGCCGTGGCGGCTCGAAGCGCCCCGCGACAAGCCACTCTGGCCTCTCGAAGGCATGCCGGTCATGAGCCCCGCCGGCACAGAATGTCGAGACGAAACCGATTCGCAACCGGCGGCCGGCACGGCCTACGCGCTGGGCATAGTTGGCCGGCGTGGGTGGAGCGTTCCGAAGAACTACGGTAAGCAACGGTCCGATATCCACGCCGAGCTCGAGAGTCGGAGTACACATCAAGACATCAAGCCGCCCTTCTTTGAACTCTGTCTCGCGCCTGGCCCGCTCCTCCCCCGAAATCTGCGCACTGTGCTCTGCTACGGCAAGACGGCGTGGCGGCCGATCCAGATACAGGCGGACGTAATAGTTATCCTGGTCGAGCGGACTTTTAACCAGGCGCCCCTCAGTGCAGCGCGGTGTCGGGCAGGTAGCCAACGGGTATGGTCGCCAGGTCTGACATGCATTACAGCGAAATCCCTCGTCCTGGGCGTAAAGCCGTACTATCCGTGGCGCAATCTGTAAAGGTCGCAGTCCGCGCACTCGCTCCGCGCGCGGTATCGGAAAATCCGGCACCTGAACCAGGATTTCCCTTTTCACAAGCAGAGGCACAACTTCCCGGAGAAATTCCTCAGCCCCCTGCCGATCGGCGATTAACCGCTTGGCGAGCTTGTGCGTTGCGGTCAGCTGGCCGGCCCGCGGATTCTCCTGAACAAATCCCATGAGCCTCCCAGCCTTTCGTATGTGGTCGGGGCGATCGAGGGCAAAGGCTTTGGGAGATCGATCCCGATCCGGAAAACGCACATTGTATGGCTCGATCTCGAGCTCGCGGTATCGGCGCTTCCGGTTCGGGTCTATGTACTCCTGGAAAAAATCAAAGGCAACGGCGCGGTTCTTGCGCATCGCGTCCAGTACTGCACGAACGAGACTCAAAGCGGCATCGGATTCAAGCCCAGCGCGCTGGGCGGCTCCGAGGAACCGCTGCTCCGCACTAAGTTCCTCCAGAAACTCATAGCCCACGGCAACCAGCCCGAGATTTTCCAGGGATGCGCGCTGCCGGCTGTACCTCGAGAACTCGTTGGCGGCCTCATAAGTCAGGGCATCGAGCCAACGCTCACGTTCCGGGCGGGTCGGCTTGCTTGGGATAATCCCGAGCTTCCGGTAATGATCGAAGAGTCTCTCCGGAAGCTCCTGCAAGTAGACTCCCCGATCTCCTGCCTGCTGCACCTCATGGGCAGTCAGATGCCGAAGGGCGAAGGATCGGTGCTTGTCCGACGTGTAGCCGGTCTGGTGCGCAACGTCCTGGCGATTGTCCGCGAAAACGAGAAGTTTTCGATCGGCGCCATCCAGGTGGTCGAGGTGATGGCCGGCGAGCACAGAGACCGTGGAGGCGGTTCCCGTGCGCAAGGGAGTCACGATGTCCCCACGAGTATATATGTCCCCGCAGGCGGGGCATGTGCTCAGCCTGCCGCGGTGTATCAACATGGTGATGGCAGTCTTGCCGCAAGTGGAACATTCCGTCCCCTCCTCCAGCAGCCTGCCGCAACCAAGACATATCCCCGTGCGTTCGAGTCGCGCTTCTGCCTGGGCGCGCCGATGAACAATGGACGGGCGCGCCCGCTCATTCTCTTCCTCGCCTTCTTCATCTTCCGGGCCGAGTCCTTCCGGAAGCTCCCGAACCTGATGGGTAAGAAACGCCGAGTTCTCGTCGCTGTAAAAGTCTCCAGTTCCGACCGGTTTGGCATCGTCCTCGCGTTCGAATCGCACCTTGACAAAATCCTGGCCGCACGTCCGGCACAAGGCGGCAGGGCGGGCAATCGACTTGCAGCAGGCGCACTGAGCGCCTCCTTGGGGAACGAGGGTCCGGCACTCAGGATTAAGGCAAAGAGCGACGTCATAGACGCCGTGGAAAAAAGTGTGCAACTTGGGACGCAGGCAAGGCGGGTGATCTTCGTCCCCGATACTTCCTACCAGAAGGTAAGCTTCGATTTCCCGCCTGACCACATCGCTCGTGAATGCGGCTCTTTCCTTGAGGCGTGCCTTGACCGCTTCGGCTGCGGGGCCAAGTGAAGTCGGTTCAGAAAATATATCTTCCATTACGTGGACCAGCAGGTTGCCTTCGAGCATTGCGGAAATGCGATGAGATATTGGACCACTTCCGGAACTCTGCTTCCCCGTCAGTTTGTTCGCCAGCGCTACAACCGATTCGTCATCATCCGGATCGAGATCCGAGAGGTCTGACTCGGCGAGGTCAGGACCAGGTGGCATCCAACCGTCCTTGTTTTCCAGCCTCGGAATGAACCTCTCGCCGATGATGTCTTCCACGGCGACCGATTCGCCAAACAAAGCGGTCGCAAAGTCAGCCAGCCCTTCTGTTCCACCGTGCTTTGTCGCGACAGTTGCCGATGTCCCGATCCCAACGAGTTCTCCGGGTCGAAGCCCGGCATGAGCCTTGAGTCTGCGAATCAGGCAGGCGATCTCGGTCGCTAGCGCACCACGGTAGCTGTGGATCTCATCCAGCACCAGGTAGCGAAGCGATTTCGTAAAGAGACCTCGATCCTCGCGGCGGACAAGCAGGAACTCAAGCTGCTTGTAGTTTGTCAGGAGCAGGTCCGGAGGATTGCTTCGTATGGCGGCACGAGTCAACCGTTCGCTTTCGGCAGGTTCTTCCCGCAGGTTTTGTGCGCTTGATTCGCTGTCGCCCGTGTAGAGGGCAAAAGACAAATCGAGGCCGGATCCACCCAGGAGTCTGCGCAACCGCTCGAGCTGGTCGTTGGCCAGGGCATTCATGGGGTAGAGAAGAATGCCCTGCACTCCCCTGATCCCCTGGGCCCTGCGCCGCAGGATTCCATCAAGAACCGGCAATAGAAAGGCTTCCGTCTTGCCGGAACCCGTGCCCGTTGTAATCACGATTGAGCGCGCCTCTCGTCCGATCTCGAGAGCCCGATCCTGGTGCCAGAAGAGGCGCTCACTGCCGAATGGCCATTTCGCCTTCAAAAGTTCAGGCGCCAGAAGGCCTGCCTGGACGAGTTCCGTAAGGTTCCGAGCCTTTTCATACTCCTGGGCCAGAGTGACGTAGGGTCCACGGACAATGACGTCGGTCCGGTCCAGGTGATCTTCGAACTGGCGGCGGAGGTGCTCATCCAAAAAGCGATAGGAGGTGCGCAAAAATCGGCGATACTCAATGATCAGCTCACGGACAGCCTGCGGAATGTTGACGGGCATGGGTTCTTGTCCTCGGATCACGAAATCCACTGAAACAGCAACCCTAAATGCATCAGGTGACGCATTATCCCAAAACCTCCAATGGAAATGATTCATTGATGCATTTGACGCATTTTCGCTGACTCATTTCTCCTGTTTTCTTCGAGACTCCTTCATTGTATCGATGCCGCCGGATTTAAGCGAAAGCTTCGCGCCCGGCACGTAATGGGCGCCGCGGCCACGGCCACGTAATGTGACCAATTCTTCGTCCTGAAGCGCCCGCATCAGCCGAAGCGCCTGAATTCGCGAGCAGCCCGAAAGTTGGCGCACCTCCGCATTGCTCAGCCGGTCTTAAGCTCGTCGAGATTCAGTTCGTCCAGAACCCAGTCGATATTCAGATCGAGGCCCTCTTTTCGATTTCTTTGATCGATCCCATTCAGGTGTTGCTTCATCAGGGAGAGGAGCGCCGGGCGCATTGCTTCATCCTTGGCAGCCTGGCGGGGGGTCATGCCCTTTAGGGCCGGGATGCTGTCGTCCAGGAACTGGCGGTAGTGTTTGTCATGGAAATCCCGGAGCAGATTGCGTTGAACTTCAGCCGGTATCTGATTCCCGGGCTCCGGCCGATCCACGGATTCATCTTCGTCACGCCCCTCTCCTGTAAATCGTTTGAGGAGTTCATCCTTCAAGGGTTTTTCGGATTCGATCGTGAAGGAGATCCGGTTGCCGCAGTATTTCTCGAGCTTTGCGCGTGCGAATCGGAATTTCTGCTCGCCGAATGCCGTGAGTATCAACCTGTCCGGATGCAGCCGGATTTCTGCGAGCACTCCGACCCCGTCACGCTGAAACTCGGAGCGTATCTGTGTCGATGCCGACTCCTCGATCTCCGCGGATTCCCCTTTGCGCAGCCAGACATAGCAAAGGGCCTTCGCATCCTGGGAATTGCGTAGAGGCTCGCGCTCGAACTCGGGCCTTTGCGCCAGCAGGGCGGTGATTTCTTCACGATCGGCATGAAGCGCATACGCGGCAATCCACGGATTTGCATCCAGGCCTCGAATCATTTCCTCCAGGCGCCTTTTGGCGGCCGCGGTTGCCTGGCGGCAAACCTCTGCAAAGCAGGTCTTGAGGTACTCGACCTCCGGGATTCCCTCCCGAAGGGCGCTCGATCGTATCTGGTCCATCACTATTGAAGACAGGGGGTGGTCCAAAACCATGCCCGAAGGGCCGAGGCGGCTGAAATTGGGATAATGGCAGATCCAGGTCAGCAGGCGGGTAAAACGCGCCGCGCGGCGGGCGGTGCTGCGATCGTATACCACGAACGGTTTGCTGCTCGTGTCCAGCAAATCCAGGCAGCGCATAGCCTTGTCGTCGATGGTCTGCTGGATTTCAAGCAGGGCGGGATAGGCGTGCCGCCGGTATTTGATCATCATCCGTTCGTCATTTGTCAGTCCGGGCCAGCCTTCCCGCTCCCAGACATCGGCCAGGCATCTGTCGTCCTGGTAAGGCTCCAGGAAGAGCTTGTTGTGGACCAGGAACGCGGCGGCGGATGCGAAATCCTCATCGTCCAGCAGCCTGTCTCCTATGGCATATTTCCCCAACTCACCATGGATGGATTTGGACGCAAGGTGGTCGGCAACATATTTTTGCATTTTCGGCTGGCATGAGCCATCAACCCGCAGCCATAAATCATAGGAGTTAAGGCCGAACGGATTGTGTTCACACTCTGGAGTGCATGCGATGGTGCTGATCCGCTTGGAACCGCAACAGGCCGTGCATATCCTGCCATTGATCGCAGGGCATCCCCTCTTTCCGCTTGAACGGCAAATGCCGCAGCTTTCCGATTTCACGTTCTTGCTCCCATCCCGATCCGGCCGGCAAGATTGAACAGATTCTGTTTGGCAAAGCCCGTATCGCTAATGATGGCTCGGGTAATTATTTTATCCTATGGCATCGCGCGCAGACTATTGAAAACCCATCGCAGCAAAAAACAGGTAGCCGTTTCCATCTGATCTCACGCCGGCTTAAATCAAACAATGGACGGCGAACTAGGCGAAGACGAGACGGCCTTTGGGTTGGGGGATGGGGCGACCGAGCTCGGTGGCGGTTTCAATCCACTCCTTGATGACC
>CAYGWQ010000137.1:0-13497 GCA_964353465.1 uncultured Acidobacteriota bacterium
TCCCTTCAATCGAGCGCATCAACGCTGTCTCCTCACCGCAGACAAACGCGCCCGCGCCGCGCACAAGGCTGATGTCAAAGGAAAAACCGGTCCCGAGGATGCTCTCGCCGAGCAGCCCAAGCTCCCTCGCCTGGCGAAGGGCGATAATCAAATGTTTGATCGCCAGCGGATACTCATTGCGGGCATAGATGACGCCTTCCGTCGCGCCGGTGGCGTAAGCGCCGATGATCATCCCCTCCAGGATGCTGTGCGGATTGCCCTCGAGCACGCTCCGGTCCATATAAGCGCCGGGATCCCCTTCATCGGCGTTGCAGACCAGGATTTTCCCCCTGCCGTTTTTCTGTTGCGCCAGGAGTTCCCACTTGCGCCCGGTCGGGAACCCCGCACCGCCTCGCCCCCGGAGGCCGGACGCCTTGATCTCGTCGACGACTTCCCGAGGATTTCCCTTTTCAAGAACTTTTGCCAGCGCGGAGTAGCCGTTATCCTGGATATAACTATAAATACGGATGGGATCGATTTTTTCGTTGCGCGACAAAATCGTACGCTGCTGGCCCTTGAAGAACGGGATGGCGTTGAGAGAATCGATGCGCTTGCGGGTTTTCGGATCCTTCCAAAGCAGGCGCTCGACCACCTCCCCTGCGGCCGTGGCCTCTACGATGCGCACCATTTCTTCCAACCCGATCTTCGGGTAAAAAGTTCCCTTGGGCTCCACCAGGACGGATGGCTCGGCCTGACAGTAGCCGTGACAACCCGTGATCCGCAGGCGGATCTTGTCCAAAAGGCCTTTATAGAGCAGCTCGCGTTTGGTGATCCGAATGAGGTCGTTTGCGCCGCTCGCCTGACCGCAAGTACCTGCAGAGATAACGATCGTCGGCTTATTGTAGTCCGTGCTGGCGATCAGCCGGCTTTGCAGGCTCTTGAGATCGTCTATTGACTTGAGTTTTTCCATGGACGCGTTCCTTCCATTTCTCCCTGAACGTTGATCATTGGTTCCTTCCCGATGACTCGATGGAGCCGGAATCAGAGATTCATGCCGTCAAGATCCAGCCTGTGAGACTTGCAGCCCCGGCGCGAGCAGATCTGGAGCATCCCGCCTCCGCGCACGATCATCGGTACCATGGGCGCGCCGCAGTCCGAGCACGGTGTCCCGCCCGCGAGTTCTGCGTGGCAGTGCGGGCAGAAGAAGTGCACCAGAGTATCCATCGGGATTTCGTGCTCGCACTGGATGTTGTAGCTTCCGTACAGGGACGACAGGAGCAACGAGCCATGAGTCTGCCCAAATGAAACCGTCACCCTGATGGATGGGATGCCATCCAGGAGGTTCGTCGGATCGGCGAGGCTGTGGTTGCAGCGCGCGCAGCTGACTTCGACCGGAAAAACCCTTTGGTCTGTCTTGAGATCGACCTTGTCCAATCCGCTACGGGTCTTTTGAAGCAGCGCCTTGATTTTGCCGGTGCTGACGTTGGGAAAGTAGTGGCCGTCAGCCACCACAATCGGCCCGAGCGCGCAAGCTCCCAGACAGTTCACAGTCTCCAGCGTGAATTCCTTGTCGCCCGTAGTCCCGCCGGGTTTCACGCCGAGCTGATTTTGGAGTTCCTCGGCCACTCTGGGAGCGCCTCGGACGTGGCAGGCCGTGCCTTGGCAGCAAGAAATGAGGTGCCTGCCCCGCGGCTTCAGGCTGAACCAACTATAGAAAGTGGCCACACCGTACACATCAACCAGGGAACGCCCGGTCTGTGCGGCGACGGCCTGCAGTGCTTCTTTCGGCAGATAACTGTATTTGGATTGTATGTCTTCGAGGATCGATATGAGTTCCCCGCGCTGCCCACCGTGTTTTTGAACGATGGCTTGGATTTCCTGCGTATTCATGACCTCCACCTTCTTTGACCGAAAGCCTGGGATGGACGCAATCAACTCCTAACGGTAATATTCGCAGTGCCAAACGCCGCTTTCCGGCTTGGGGAAAGTACAGTCATCGCGAAGTTCGCAATCGCAGCACAATCCCCTGTGCTCGCTCTCCTGCGCGCAGCAATCCTGTGTCGTCTGTGATGTCGATGGGGGAATCCGTACCGGACTGGTGGCTTGGTAGGTTTCGCAATCCAAGACAGGTGATTCGGATGCCCTCGGCAAGACACAAGCACCAGCCTGCGAGCACGTCCTACACAAGCCCCTGAGTTCCCCACCACGAGATTTTTTCATCCCTGGTTTCCGGGCCGCAAGCGGCTTTTATAATCTGAATTGTCCCACCTGTAACTGTCCGAGAGAGCCGGACCAACCCTACCACCCCATATTGTTCAAGGCAACACTCGTGCCAGCCAGGAAGAACACAACCGTATCACCAGGCAGGAAACCGATCAATCCTCTTCAGAATAAGTCAGATAAAAAAGGGGGGAAAAATTCCGCTGATTCATATATCCCTTATCCTCCTTGACCCGGGCGGGCGATTTGGTGGGGAAAAATAGGCCACAGGGGTGAAAATACCCATTAATGTTTGAAGCGTTGCGACTCCTTAAGCTTGCTGCGCAGGGTTTTCCGATCGATGCCGAGCACTTCAGCGGCGCGGCTCTTGTTGCCGCCCACGCTGGCGAGGACGCTTTGCACGTATTCGGCTTCCATTTCCGCCAGTGTGCGACGCAAGCCTACTTCTCTCAGTGCGGAAAAGCGCATCAGCGGCGGAAGATCAGGAACATCGATGATATCCCCATCCGTCATTACCACGAGCCTCTGGATGATATTCTCCAGCTCGCGCACATTGCCGGGCCAGGGGTAGTTGTTGAGAACCTCCAAGGCACGCTCGGAGATCTGCTGCAGCGGCTTCCCGGACTCCTTGGAAAACTTCCTGGCGAAGTGTTGGGTGAGGAGCATAACGTCGTCGCCTCGCGTGCGCAGGGGGGGAAGCGCAATGGTGATGACATTGATGCGATAGAAGAGATCTTCCCGGAAGGCTCCCTTCTCGACTAATGCGGCCAGGTCCTTGTTGGTTGCGGCCAGGATGCGCACGTCGATTGTCTTGGCCCGCGTCGAGCCGACCATCCGCACCTCCCTGTCCTGCAGAACGCGCAGCAGCTTAACCTGCATGGGCAGGGTCATCTCGCTGATTTCGTCCAGGAAGATGGTGCCCCCTTCGGCGGTCTGGAAAAAGCCGGCCCGGGTTTCAATCGCGCCGGTGAATGCTCCCTTGAGGTGGCCGAATAGCTCGCTCTCAAGAAGCTCCTGCGGGATCCCGCCGCAGTTCACGGCGACAAACGGAGACGAGGCTCTGGAGCTGCGATAGTGGATGGCGCGGGCCACCAGCTCCTTGCCGGTGCCGCTCTCGCCCGTGATCAGGATGGTTGCCATGGTATTGGCGGCTTTGAGGATGGCGCCGAAGACGTTTTGCATCTGCTCCGATTCGCCGATCAGTCCGAAGGGCGGGGACGCCACGCGTTCATGACCTCCGCGCGCCATGCGCTTGACTCGAAGCCTGTCCAGGGCACGCCGCACGGTTGAATGGAGCTCTTCCTGGGTAAACGGCTTGGTGAGGTAGTCCTCGGCGCCCGTCTTGACAGCGGTGACCGCACCTTCGATCGTTGGATAGCCCGTGATCATGATCACGTCGGTATCCTTAAAGTTCTCACGAACGTGCCGCACAAGGTCGAGGCCTGTTGCGCCCGGCATCTTGAGGTCCGTGATCACGAGATCGACGGCGATGGATTCCAGCAGCCGGACAGCCTCGGCCACGTCGCCGGCGATGAAGACCTGAAAGCCCTGCAGGCTCAGATTCCTTTGCAGGACCTCCCGCGTATCGAGAGCGTCGTCCACGACCAGGAGGCGTTCTTTTGCGGAGGAATCGGCCATAACTAAGGATTCTCCTCGGAGTTTGCGATTTCGGCCAGGGGCAGGGAAACCACGAAACGGGACCCTTTGCCGCGCTGGCTGTCGACGCGAATCGTGCCGCCGTGCGAAGTTACGATCCCGTGAACGACGGACAAACCGAGGCCCGTGCCCTGGCCGGCACCCTTCGTGGTGAAAAAGGGTATAAAAAGCTGCTTCACGACCGCTTCGCTCATGCCGATGCCCGTGTCCTCGACGGCGAGCTGGACTTGGCTGCCGTCAAAGGCAGTCCGGATAGTCAACGTGCCGCCGCGCGGCATTGCTTGAATCGCATTCACCACCAGGTTGACCAGAACCTGGTGCAGCTGCCCGGAGTCAGCTGTAATCTCGGGAAGATGATCGTCCAGCTTCCGGACCAGGCTGATCCCCTCACGTGCGCAGCGGGACTCCAGGAAGTAGAGGCCCTCACGCACCAGATTGTTCAGGCTGCAGGGAGCCTTGCGAGTCGGGAGCTTCCGGGCAAAGAGCAGCAGCTTCTTGATCACTTCACGAGCGTGGAGCGCAGCGTTCACGATTTTTTCAATGTCATGTTCCGCCTGAACCGGCAGGTTGGGATTGTTCTTGGCCAGTTGTGCGAATCCGAGAATGCTCCCAAGCGGTTCGTTCAACTCGTGCGCGGCCCCTGCGGCCATTTCCCCGATCGTTGCCAGGCGATCCGCGTGACGGAGTTGTTGCTCAAGCCGCATCTTTTCTCTCTCGGTCTCCCCATGCTCCTGCAACATGCCCACCTGTCGGGCAACTTCTTGAAGGAGGCTGCGCTCCTCCCTGGAAAAAGGCCCCTCGTCCATTGGCGGCTTTTCGGTCGCATACACAACTTCAATGCTGCCACGGCTCAGTCCTCCCACCAGGATTTCTGCGCTCTGCTTCCAGGGGCTGTCGTGAAATCCTGCGGAGGCAAACGAGCGGGCATCCACAGTGATGCGGGCTGAGGCAATCTCGGGATACAGCCAGCCGAGGGGCAGGAGCTCAACGATATTCCCGAGCGTGTCGTCGATCGCGCCGCCGCGATTCTGGATCGTTTGGGCAACGCCGTAGAGGCAAGCCAACTCATGGGTCCGCTTGCGCAGCAAATCGCCGAAACCGCTGGTAGGCTTACTCCTGTCCGCCGCTCTTCTGTGCTTGCCCTGGGTCATAGACCGCTCATGTGAAAGTGCCTGCAAAAACGCGGAGTCCATTACTAGCACGGATCAATTTTGAAACCAAGCCCTGACTGGAGCTTTCCGCGATGAGACAGTAACGCTCGCTGCTGAAAGTCATACAGCCGCATACTCTCAGCTCACCACAAAGACCACAAAGACCTCAAAGAACCTCAATACTTTGCTTTGGCTGCGCCGGAGGCGCTCTTGCCTGCGCTGCCGCCATGGGGATAGATATTCGGCACCGATTGATTTTATGGCATTATCCATACTTGCACGGGAGGTGTTATGTCGATTCTCAAATTCCTCAAGCTGGATGTGCAGCACGAGGGAAGTTCGCGGACGTCGGCGGAGACAGATACGATTCGCAAGATTGCGAGTGCGCTGGATCAAATGGATCCCGAGCAGGCCAAGTTTATAGCGGCCTTCGCCTACCTCATGAGCCGGGTTGCCCGGGCGGATCTGATCCTCAATCCGGATGAGATCACCGCGATGGAGAAGATCGTGATGCAGCAGGCCGGCATCCCGGAGGAGCAGGCGATCCTCGTGGTCCAGATGGCCAAAACCCAAAATCTCCTCTTCGGCGCGACCGAGAATTATCTGGTCACGCGCGAGTTCAACAAGATGGCCACTCATGAGCAGAAGCTCGGCCTGCTCCACTGCCTGTATGCTGTTTCGGCTGCGGACTACAGCATTGCGACAATTGAAGACAATGAAATCGCTCAGATAGCCGACGAACTCAGGATCGAGCATAAGGACTTCATCGCTGTCCGCTCAAAGTTTCGCAGCCATCTGGCGGTGCTAAAGAAGGAGTGACGGGTGGGCGGCGGCTGTCAGAGGATCTTCGCCGCGTCAATAGATGTCCAGGGTAAAATTCCGCTGCCCACTGCCTGCTGCCGGCGGTTTGTTGCGATGATTGACATCGATGCCTCATCGCGTCATACTCCCGAAGGGCAGCTTGAGAATGCCGTTAGTCTGAATTTGATTTTGCGACTCGAGCGGCGGATGAGGCTGAGCGGGTTAGAAGTGCAGTCTGGCTCCCGATTGATGTTCATGTTGATAAAGTTTGCGGCTGCTGCGAAAAAGAATGGTTACTCTGGAGAGGAAGCTTCGCGGGGTGGCCTGGTAGAAAAGCCTGAAGCTTTCAGTGTGAAGCCAGTTCCGGGAGCGTCGTACCGGCAGAGGCCAACGATGGGTGGCAGGGGATGATGAAACCAAAACTTCACCGCCGCACATCACGGAGTCGCAAGAAGAATGTCACTCCGCTGTCGAATCTGCGCACTTCGGAGGTAGTCCGGACGGTTGTTGCAAATCCCCGACGCCTCGACGAACTGGTGAACTTGCTTCAAGACAAAGAGAGGTTGATTCGAGGTCGCGCTGCGATTACGCTCGCGCGTCTCTCCGATTCGCATCCGGCTCGTCTCGTGCGCCATCTGGAGCAATTGCGGGGAGCTATTGGGGATGATTCGGCTTATGTACGTTGGCATCTGCTCTACACGATGGGGCAGGTGATTTCCAGGTTTCCAAAGCGTTCATCCCCGTATCTGGGTGAGATTCGCGCGCACCTGACGGACGAAGATCGGCTGGTGCGAAGTTTTGCCTGCAGGGCGCTTGAAAAGGTGGCAACTCGTAAGCCCCAGTTAATCAAAGCTTTATACTCGGCGAACCCGGATGAGATTCCTTCTTCGGTGGCTCGGCAGCTCCAGTGCTCTGCCCACCCGGGGAAGGGTGCAAAGGGGAGTTGAGGCCCTTTGCCGGTGGTTTCACGTCATTTCGGGATCGCTCCCTGCCGAACAAGCCGAGGTCTGGATAACTTTTTCTCCCACTTTCTTATCCGGAGCCTTCAAAAAGCGGAACAGACCCGAAATCAGTACGTAGTTATGTGCGGGAGAACGCCGGACAGGCTGCGGAGCGGCAGTGTGAGAACCGGCAGCCCAAAGGAATGGCTGGGCTCGGCAGGAATGCAGGCCCGTCGCCGGAAGGCGGGATCCTTTATTTGATTGCAGGGGAGTTCTATGACACAGCGACTCATTAGCGCCACGCTTTTCCTGTCCTTCATTGCGTGCTTCGGCTTGGCACAGGACAATCCTTTTCCAAAATTCAAAGTATTCAGAGAGGCTGTCCCCGGCATCGATTTCTACGCCAACCAGAAGACCGAAGTGGATCCATTCATCAAGCCTCTGGCGGATGCTCGCGGGAAAATGGCTTCCTTTCTAGGTGATGATATCGCCAAAGGAGCGATCTTCATCTGTTCTACGCTGGCGCAGAAGGATTCGATCTACGACCAGCGCATTTTCAAGTTTTACAAGTGGTATTTGATTCAATTGACGGCCGAAGCTCAGCGTGAAGAGCGTGCGGCTCGCGTGCAGGCTGCAGCGGCTGCTGCAGCTGCGCAGGGTGGACAGAGCGGCCAGGGCGGCCGCAGCGAGCAGGCTGGCCAGAGCGGCCGAAGCGGCCGGGGTGAGCAGAGTGGGCAGGGCGGGAGACAGGGAGGGACCCCGGGAGGTATGCAGTCTCCTGAATTCAGGGCCATGGCAGAGGCTCGCGCAGCCACACAGCTTGCATCCCAAATGGGCTATGCCATTCTAATGTCCAGCCTTAACAACGAGAAACCCTATCGGCCCTCGCGCCTGGATGACATGAGCCGCAGCCCGCTCAACGACTGGCTCGATATCGCCTTGGTCGCCCATGCCACCGGGACGGCGCAGAGTGCTTATCGCGTTTTGCAGGAGCGAGCGGATGATTGCTTCCCG
The DNA here is from genome assembly GCA_964353465.1 of uncultured Acidobacteriota bacterium. GTDB lineage: Bacteria > Acidobacteriota > UBA6911 > UBA6911 > UBA6911 > JAFNAG01. The sequence continues at coordinate 7,763 of CAYGWQ010000137.1, forward strand.
CTGGACGATGTTCTGTCCATGTCGCGCCCCTTTGTGGCGCAGACAACCGACTCCGGCGGCGGTAGCGGCGGCGGTGGCGGCATGGGGGGGGGGCCGGTTATGATCACCGGTGCCGGGCCCGGGGGCGGCACAAGTAGCGGCACGGTCGCGATCAACACCGGTGTTGGTGGAGGGGATCGCGGCAGTGCCGGGCAGGCCGGCGGTCGCGGCGGCAGCGTTGGACAGGGAGGCGGGCGAGGCGGCAGCCGCGTTCTATCCAAAGATGTGGTGGACAGGATGGTTTTTGACGCCCAAGGCACGGCCTTCTTCACGTACCTTATTGAAAAGGCCGGCATCGAAAAAGTGAAAGATCTCGTGCAGCAGCAGCGCAAGGGAACCGAGTCGCTCGCGGTTGTTCAGACTCTCCTGGGTGCTGATGTCGACAAGACCGAGATGGAATTCATGGACTGGGTTAAGACGAAAAAATGATCGGAGTGAACAAAGGGGAATCGGGCCCGGATGCTTCGCAGCGAAGGGTCCATCGAAAAACAATCAAGAGGTTCGAGAAGATTATGGCTTCGAAATCTCCTAAAACAATGCAGCGCAGATGGTCGCGGATCCTGCCGGTGCTTCTGGCAGGACTCCTGGTGTTGCTGGGTGGCCAGTGGTTCCGCGCAACCCATGCTCAAGCACCCGCACCGAAAGCGAAGAGCACCAGCATCCCGGCGGAAAAATCTCCCGCGACCGCCTCGGCGAGGGCGTATACCGTTGCCATGGGCGATGTCTCCCGCACCATCATTATTACCGGTGAACTGCAGGCTGCCAGCTCGCGGGAGATCCTTGTGCCCGTCACGAAGGCAAGCTCCTCCAGCACCATCACCTTCCTGGCTCCCGAAGGGAAGGTGATCCGAAAGGGAGAGCCGCTCGTGGAATTCGATGCCTCCAGTCTGCTCAGCCAGATGGCGGAACAGCAGCGTAGCGTGGAGGAGGGCGGCCTCAACATCGAGAAAAAGCTCAAGGACCTCGAAGCCCAGAGAGCCGGCCTTCTGAATACCTTGGCCCAGGCGGAGGGGCAGTTGAAGATCGCGAAGTTGAACGCAGACATTCCGATCGATGTCCAGCCGGCCAACACCTTCCTGAAGTACCAGACGGATTACGAGAAGGCGAAGCTCTCGCTCGACAAGGCGAAGGAACAGCTGGCGAATTTCGAAGCGAGCTATGACTCGCAGCTTACGCTGGTTAAAATCCAGAGATCGCAGGCCGAATTGACGCTGAAGAGGATGGAGGGAGATCTGGGTCTCCTGTCTATCAAGGCGCCGCAGGATGGCGTGGTCATCTACGGCGATAACTGGCAGAGCAACCGCAGGTATCAGGTTGGCGACATGGCGTTTCCCAATATGCCGGTCGTGATCCTGCCCGACCTCTCGGCGATGCAGGTCACCGGGTTTGTCTATGACACGGAACTGCAGTTCCTGGCGATCGGCATGCCATGCGAGATCCACCTCGATGCGGTGCCGGGCAAGTCATGGCGCGGCAAGGTCCAGTCTCTGACCAGCGTGGCAACGCGCAAGGGTTTCGCCACGACCCAGAAAGTTTTCAAGGCGGTGATCCGGCTTGATTCCGTTGATCTCGAATCGATGAAGCCCGGCATGACGGCGCGCGCGGAATTCGTTTTGTCGATGGCATCGGGAGTTACCGTCGTCCCGCGTCAGAACGTGGGGTTGGACGTGCAAGGGCGCTATTATGTGCTGAAAGACACCGGCTCCAAGACCCCACCGGCGCTGGAATATGTGAAAATTGGAGCTTTCGGCGATCACATGGTTCAGGTCCTCTCCGGAGTGGAAGCCGGAGATCGGATCCTCTCAGCTCAGAAGACCTCGGAGACGAAGTGATGAAATACAAAAAACTCATAATATTTCTGGTTGTCGTTGCGATCGTGGTCGCCGCCGGAAGCTGGTTTTATCGTTCCAGCGTGGCCTCCGTGGCAGTGAACGAAAAGGATCTCATGGAAGTGCAGCGTGTGGGCTTCCAGCAGATCATCAGTTCGAGCGGGCTGCTGGAAGCGCGTTCCACCGTGGCGATCAGTTGCCCGCAAGTGGGCAATGAGAGGCGCTTTAAGCTGGTGCGTGTCATTGATGAGGGGACTCAGGTTGCCGAAGGCGATTTTCTGATGGAATTCGACGGCGCCGATTTCAGCAAACGGCTGCGGTCGGCGGCCGACCAGTTCCAACGCCAGCAGGAGACGTATCAGCAGAGGCGTTCCAACTTTGACAACCAGGTGCGTGACAACAAGCTCAGCCTCGAGCAGGCCCGGGCCGATCTCGAAAAGCTGAACAACAAGCTCAATCAACAGGCCGAACTCGAGAGCGCTCTCACCATCGCCATCACCAAGATCCAGCGGGATATGGCCCAGACCAAGGTCGAAATGCTCGAGAAGCAGGTCAAGCTGCAGGATGAGAGCAGCCGCCTTGACATGCAGATCGCCCGCAGTAATGAACGCCACTTCAAGAAGCAGATGGAAGATCTGCTGGACACGATGGACTCGTTGATCGTGCGGGCCCCGATGGCGGGCGTCGTCATCTACAAGCGCGATTTCAATAACGAGCCGAAGCCTGTCGTCGGTGCGGATGTCAATCCAATGGATCCGGTGCTCGAAATGCCCGACCTTTCCACGATGAGGGTAAAGGTGATGGTGGATGAGATCGATGCCGGCAAGGTACGGGTGGGCCAGCGCGTCCGAATCATCGTCCCGGCTCTGCAGGGCACGACGTTCGACGGCAAGGTGATCGAGCTGAGCGCGATCCTCAAGCAGGCTACCTACGATCGTGCACAAAAGGTAGCCGAAGCGCGTGTCGAACTTGATCTGGGGCAGGATCTTTCGCTGCTGCGGCCGGGAATGAGCGCGAGCGTTCAACTCATGGTCGGCACAATCAACCAGGCGCTGGTCATTCCCCTGGCTGCCATCCAGGAGCGGAATGGCGGGTCCTTTGTGCAGGTTTTAAAGGCAGACAAGAAGGATTTTGAGTGGCGTGCGATTGAACTCCAGACGAATGACGAATTGTCTGCGGTAGTGAAATCGGGGCTGGAGGCTGGTGAGAAGATTCGTTCCAAACCTAAAGTCTGAGGCGGGTCATGGTATATCACGAACGAGAAGATGCAATAAAGAAATCCGGGTGGGGACGGCTGATCCTGCGGATTGTCGGCATTCTCATCCTGGTAGGCGCGGTCGCAGCGGTTGCGATGTATCGCGACCAGATCATGAAGAAGGTCAGCAAGGTGCTGGCCGCAAGCGACGAGGAACCGATCCCCGTGCTGAGTCTCGAGAGGGGTCCCCTGACACTTGACGTGCAGGCCAACGGGGAGATCGTCGGGCTGGAAACGGTTGCAGTGCCCACCCCGAGCACCAGCGCGGGCTCGCTCAAGCTGGGCTGGCTGATCCCCGAAGGGACCATGGTAAAGCTTGGCGACGTCGTTGTGAAATTCGACAGTACCGATTCGCTGCTGCAGCTGGAGCAGCAGAACAACAGCCTGGCTTCCAATCAGGAAAACACCAGGATTACCACCGGCACCCAGCAGTACAACGAGAAAGCCATGACCATCGACCGCACGCAGGCGCAGATGGATTATGACTATTCGATGAAGGTCAAGCCGGAGGATGAGACCATCTTTTCCAAATGGGATATCCTCGATGCCCAAATCAATGCCACGTTCGCCAAGGCGCGGATTGACAATCTGGCTGCCAAGTTTAAAGTGACGAAACGGGTGAACAAGTCTCAGTTGCAGGTTCAGGCAATCGAGAAAAACCGGGCCACTACCGAGCTCGGGCGCATCCAGCAGACGCTGTCGGCGATGGAACTGCGCTCGCCGGCATCCGGCCTCCTGCTATACCGGCGCGACCGCAGGCGCGACCCGCAGATCGGCGACAGCTGCCAGGCCGGCCAGGTCCTCGTGGAAGTGGTCGACCTCAATGCGCTGCAGGCCCGCATTTACGTGCTGGAGAAAGAAGCGGGCAACCTGGACAAGGGCAAGCCGGTAACGATCGAGCTGGATGCGCTCCCGGACAAGGAATTCCACGGCGAGGTACGTTCCGTGTCTTCGGTCGCCGCGGCGCTGGAGCGGAACTCGCCGCTCAAGTACTTCACCTGCGACGTGACGATCCGTGACGCGGGCGAATATCTGAAGTACATCAAGCCCGGCATGGCGCTGCTGGCCAGGGTGATCCTTGAAAAATACGATTCCTGTTTTGTGGTTCCCGCCAGCGCCCTGACCGAAAAAGGGAACGACATCCTCGTATACATCAAGCAGGGCGATACGTTCATGCCCAGAACGGTGAAGATCGGCATGGGCAAGCACGGCCAGGCGACCATCCTGTTCGGCGTAAATGAAAAGGAACTCATTGCGCTCCGCAATCCGTTCGAAGTCCGCAAGCTGAAGCTGCCTGACTTCAGTAAAGCCTCTTCGGGCGGCCAGGGGCAAAGAGGGCGGGGCGGCCCTGGAGGTGATAGAGGCGACATGATGCGCATGATCCAGGGGCCCGGCGGCCAGGGCGGTGGCGGCGGCTACGGGCCCAGCGGCGGCGGCGGCATGGGCGGCGGCATGGGTGGCGGTGGCGGCCGTGGCGGCGGGCGGTAGCGATCACTTGCAGCACTTGAAGAGGGATCCATAGATTATGTTTACCATGGAAAGCGTTAAAGTCGCTTTGAGCAATCTGGGCCGGCGCAAGCTGCGCTCCTTTCTGACCATGCTGGGGATGATCTTCGGCGTGAGCGCGGTGATCGCGATGCTGTCGATCGGCGCCGGGGCCGAAAGCGAGAGCCTGCGCGTGATTGATAGCTTCGGCATTCGCAACATCATCATCACAGCCAAAGATTTCAAGCCGGAAGAGCTGAAACAGATCCGGATCGACTCGCTCGGGTTGCACCTGCGGGATGTGGAAGCAATCGAGGCTGTGGTGCGCCCCAGGCCGCTGGTCACCGCCAAGCGCGTGGTCAAGACCTGGCAGGTGGCATCGGAAAGGGGGCGCAGCGACAGCCGCGTGCTCGGCGTGAGCAGCACGTACCCGGAAATCAACAACCTCAAGCTGCTGCAGGGGACCTTTTTCCTTCCCATAGATGATGACTCTGAAAACCAGGTATGCGTGCTCGGCATCACCGCCAAGCAAAAGCTGTTCGGGTTCGGCGATGCGGTCGGCCAGAGACTCAAGATCAACGATCAGTGGCTTACCGTGGTCGGAGTGCTCACCGATGCAAGCGTGGGAAAGACGGATACGTTTGAAGGGGTGAAGATTCAGAATCCCAACAACGATATCTATATTCCCATCAGGACTTCGATCAAGAAATTCGATGTCGACGCTCTCGAAAACCAGCTTACCGAAGTGATCGTTCAGGTGCCGCCCGATACGGAATTAAAGGAGCAGTCGGCATCGATCAGCAGCCTGATGTCCACCATGCATCGCTATGTGGATGATTACTCGCTGGTGGTCCCTGAGAAGCTCCTCGAGCAGAGCCAGAAGACCCAGGCGGTCTTCAATATCGTCATGGGTGCGATTGCCGGTATTTCGCTCCTTGTCGGCGGGATCGGCATCATGAACATCATGTTGGCCTCGGTCCTCGAAAGAACCCGTGAGATTGGTATCCGCAGAGCTGTGGGAGCAACCCGGAGGGATATACTCGGGCAATTTCTCATCGAGGCGGTGGTTTTGAGTTTTACCGGTGGCCTGATAGGAATAATCGTCGGCTTCGGACTGACCAAGATCA
>CAYGWQ010000138.1:0-13487 GCA_964353465.1 uncultured Acidobacteriota bacterium
TGGACAGGGTGATGCGCTTCATGTGCGGGCATAAGTTGCAGGGCCGCACGAAATGGATTCCGGGGAATTCCACGGCCACATTGTCGCTCATGGAGCATTCCGTCACCATGACCACACGCCGCGGATGATGCTTGCCGACGTGGCGGATCATCCCTGTGGTCGAGCCGACGAAATCCGCTTCGGCCAGCACGTCCGGAGGGCACTCAGGATGGGCCAGGATGACCAGATCCTGGAATTGCCGGCGATAGTCACGCAGATCACGGGCCGAAAACCGTTCATGCACCTCACAATGCCCGCGCCAGAAAATCACCTTGATGGGGGTCTGCCCGGCGACGTAGCGAGCCAGATATTCGTCCGGCAGCAGGATGACGCGATCCACGCCCAGCGATTCGACCGCCTCCACCGCATTGGCGGAGGTGCAGCAGAGGTCCGACTCGGCCTTGACCGCCGCCGAAGTGTTTACGTAGGAGACCACAGGGACGCCGGGGTAGCGCTGGCGGAGCAGCCGCACGTCCGCCGCTGTGATGGTATCGGCGAGCGAACAGCCGGCCTCGAGATCCGGGATCAGCACCGTTTTTTCGGGATTCAGCAGCTTGGCGGTCTCCGCCATGAAATGGACGCCGCAGACTACTATCCTCTCGGCGCCGGTGTGCGCCGCCTCACGTGCGAGGGCGAGCGAGTCGCCCGTCAGGTCGGCGACACCATGAAAGATCTCCGGGGTCTGGTAGTTGTGCGCGAGGATGATTGCCTTGCGCTCTACCTTGAGCCGGTTGATCGCGGCGATATACGGGGCGTGGACGGGCCATTCGATTTCCGGGATGATCCCCCGCAAGCGCTCATACACCGCAGCAGTGCTGCGCTCGACTTCAGGGGTGAAAGCCAGATCGTCCGGAGCTGCGATCGGGTCGAGGACTCTTGCGTTCATGTTGCGCCTCACTTATGCTCACATTGAGCATATTAGGATGCTAAAAAAGACGATCCCAGCGGATCTCTCACCCTTATACTAAGGTTGAGCATATCCTTTGTCAACCGGTTTCCGAGGGAATTCGCACGGTGCCATCGTGCCGGCGCGCTACCCGTGCAACAGGCCTGAAATGCCGACGCCGGGGGCGGGGCGTTCCCGCAGCACTTCTCGGCGGAAATGAAAAAGCCCGGCCGGTCTGCCGCCGGTCTGGATGTCCATGTGCCCCGTTCCTTCCACCAGGCCGCCGGATTCGACCAGGCGGCGGAAGTTCTGCTTGTGGAGCCCGATTCCGGCCAGGGCTTCCACGATCCGCTGCAACTGCAGCAGGGTGAAGCTTTCCGGAAGCAACTCGAAAACCACCGGCCGGTACTTGAGCTTGCCACGCAACCTTCCCAGGGCCGTGGCCAGGATGCGCCGATGGTCAAATGCCATAGGCTGGCCGAGGGCGCTTGCCAGCCAGCGTTTCGGCCGGCTGCCGGTATCGAGCTTCAGGATCTGCCGGTCGCGTTCGGCTTCGACTGCGAGGCCTACTTCATAGATCAGCTCGTAGCGATCCAGCACGCGTTCAGCCACCCAAGGTGCACCGCCAAGGCCGAAATAAATGTCGCAGCGCTCCTGTCTCTCACGGCGCATCTCCCGGGTCCGGGAGGCGCGGATCCAGCGGCGCAGGGCCGGAGCGATCTGGCTGTCGATGACAGCGGGACGCCCGGCGCGCCAATCCTCCCAAGGGAAGTGCCGGTACCAGTCCCGCCACACGGCCTCTCCCGCTCTCGAAGGGGGGACCTCACGCACCAGCGCGAGGTAAGCGACGGAAATGACACGAGGCCCGCCGCGGCGTTCTCCGGGATCGCGGTTGCGGTTGCCGAAAGTATACAGCTGCTCGACATAGCCGATCTCGATGCCCGTTTTTTCACGCACCCAGCGGCGCAGACCCAGTTCCAGGGTGCGGTCGCGTTCCGGATCAAACGGTCCGAAGGGCAGCGCGTCGAGGGGCATGACAAGGTCAGTCCCGGTGGTTTTCACGGCCAAAAACCTCGGCACTTCCTTCGTGACCGCCGTGATCACGGCGTTAAGACCTATGACGACATGTTCGCTCAAAGGCAACTCCTTTCGCTTAGTGTAATCTGATCCCCCGCCGCAAAGCTACTAGTTCGGCATCTGGAATTCAGAGACCGGCATTCACGGCCGGAAGCCAGACAGCTGCAATCCGTCGGCAAACCGCAAAGACCTAGGGATAGGAAGAATGAAGGGATAGGAAGAATGAGATGTCGTTTTGAATCCGGTCCGTCCCGGCGCGCCTGCCCTGCGGCTTCTGATAAAGGGCAATCTGTCAACTTGCGGCCCCTCTGGAAACCACACAGGCCATCGTAACGCAAAACGAGCCTGCGGGATGCAGAATCTTGATACACCTCCGGCAACGGATGACATTGCCTGCCCAGACAGGACATTGCCCGCTCAGTCGGTATAGGGATCGACCGGCGCCAGTATTGCTGGGACGATCGGTGGGAGTCTGGAGGGGAGGCCGAGGCAGTCCAGGATCTTCCGTATGGCCTGAGGTGGATTGATCGCACAGAGAATTCTCATGCGGCCGCCGCAGCGGGCGCATTGCAAAACGTCGATGGAAAACACGCGTTTCAGAAGCTCAGCCCATGCATAATTCCGGGGGCGGCATCTTCGTTTCTCATTCTCCGCGCCTGAGGGCCACAACCTATCTAACCAGCCGGAGTCGATTTGATCCGGAAATTCCGAGGGGAGAGGCTCCTGCGGCATCCAATGCGGGCCATAGCGGACGAGAAGAGCAGCGTCAGGAATCGCCAGGGCCGGGGCATTGACTTGCCGGCAATTGCAGGTCATCGCGGCCTCCCGACGCGGTCAGGCGCCACCTCATGCCGATATGGATGGGGAAATTCGCTCCCACAAAGTAGCAGTCTTTTATCCGCTCGAGGGTCACATTTTGGCTGGTGGATTATTCTTGACCAGCAAACCCGGATATTTTCTAGGGATTGTTCAGGGAGCCGGGTTTCGTGGCGAAGGGCTTTCGCCCGTCCGTTTAGGGGATCTTGCTTGGAGTGTTGACGGGCTGAAGCCCTGCGCCACGAATTGTGCTTCGTGCCCGTTCGGAAATTAGCGAAATTGACGAGCTCGGTGCAGCATTCCTTCGATGTGAAGAGCCCCGTCGAAGCTAATTTTCATGCGTCAAAGCGTGCGCCTCGGGCGCATGAGAGGCCGCTTTGATCCGACTTGCCTTTTATCCCCTCTGCAGAGCTTGCCGGGTCCTTTGAGGTCTTTGAGGTCTTTGTGGTTTCATATACACTTAACACTTCATATCCGAGGTGGGACAGCTATGCTGGTCATGATGAAGGCCCATGCAACTCCCGGGGAGATCCAGGAAGTGTGCCGCAAGATCGAGGAGATGGGATACCGGGCTCATCCGATCGCGGGGATCATGAGGACCGCGATTGGCATCACCGGCAACCGCGGGCCTGTCGATGCGACCCCGCTGGAAGCGTTTCCGGGAGTATCGGAATGCGTGCCGGTTTCCAAGCCCTATAAATTGGTCGCTCGAGAACTCCGGGAAGACTCGACGGTTATCGATCTTGGGGATGGAGTGCGTCTCGGGGGAACCGAGATTGCAGTCATCGCCGGGCCTTGTGCGATCGAGAGCCGGCAGCAGGCTTTTGCGATTGCCGCAGCGGTGCGCGCCGCGGGCGCCCGCCTGTTTCGCGGGGGAGCCTACAAGCCGCGCACGTCCCCATACAGTTTCCAGGGCCTGGGCGAGGCGGGTTTGCAGATTCTGGCCGAGGTCCGCGCCGAGTTTGGATTGAAGATCGTGACGGAAGCCGTGGACCAGGAAAGCTTGGAGCTTGTGGAGGAATACGCCGATGTCATCCAGATCGGCGCCCGCAACATGCAGAATTTTTCGCTGCTGAAGTCGGCGGGGAAAGCCAGGCGCCCGGTGCTGCTGAAACGGGGCATATCGGCCACCCTCGATGAGTTGCTGATGGCGGCCGAATACATCCTCTCCGAGGGCAATTACAATGTTGTCCTGTGTGAGCGGGGAGTGCGCACGTTCGCCGACCATACGCGGAACACCCTCGACCTGAGCGTGATTCCGGCCGTACAGCGTTTGAGCCACCTGCCGATTTTTGTCGATCCCAGCCACGGGACCGGCCGGCGCGAAAAGGTTGTGCCTTTGGCCCGTGCTGCGGTTGCCGTGGGCGCGGACGGCTTGATTGTCGAAGTACATCACCGGCCTGAGGAAGCTCTATCCGATGGGAATCAGTCCATCCTGCCGTCCCAGCTGGAACTTCTGATGACTGAAATACGGCAGATTGCGGCTGTGCTCGGGCGCCAGGTGGCAGGCTGGTGAGGCGCAGCTGATTCACGGTGGTTTTTCGCTCCACTCTGCGGCGAGGAAACGGCATGGATTACAGACTGACATCCGATGATTTTCGCGAGGCGCGTGCCACCATTGATGGGCTTGTGCACCGAACACCGATTTTTTCCTCCCGCTCTCTGAGCTTGCGCACCAGGATGTCGGTGTACCTGAAGGCGGAGAACCTGCAGAAAACCGGCTCATTCAAACCGCGCGGTGCCTTCAACAAGGTGCGCCACCTGCCGCGGGCGGAAGCGAGACGAGGAATCATCACGGCATCGGCCGGGAACATGGGGCAGGCGGTGGCGTATGTCGCGGCGTGCGAGCGGATCCCCGGGGTCGTAGTGATGCCAGAAAGAGCCAATGCCAGCAAGGTGGCGGCGGTCAAGGAATACGGCTCCGAAGCCATTCAATTCGGCAAACTCTGGGACGATGCCTTCGCGCGCTCGCAAGAACTGGCCCTCGAACGAGGATTGGTGTATGTCCACCCATTCAAAGACCGCCATGTCCTCGCTGGCCAGGGGACATTGGCGATGGAGGTCCTGGAGGATCTTCCGGATCTGGCGACCATCATCATTCCAATCGGCGGCGGCGGTCTGATGGCCGGCATGGCCATGGCGATCCGGCAATACAAGCCAAAGGTGCGCATCATCGGCGTGGAACCGACGGGTTCGGCGAACATGGCAACCAGCAGGCATCTTGGCCGCTGTACCGATCTCGATGCCGTCAATACCATCGCCGACGGCCTTGCCACCAGGAAGACGGATCCCGAGGTTTTTGAGATCATCAACGATCTCGTCGATGATTTGGTAACAGTGGGCGACGGGGAGATGCTCGATGCAATCCGATTCCTGCTCGAACGCGCCAAGCTGCTGACGGAACCCGCCGGTGCCGCGACCGTTGCCGCTCTGCTTTCGGGCAAAACCGCTTTGCCTGCAGGCGCCATAACCGTAGCGGTACTGAGCGGAGGGAACTTCGACGTTGCCGGAAAGCTGAGACTCGCATATGAGTTATGAGTAATGAGTAACGAGTAATGAGTGGTCAGTACTCGTCACTCATCACTGGGGATTGGTACTCATCACTCATCACTCATTACTGTTGATCTGGATTGATTGTATGGATCCAAAATTGGTGATCCGCGTGGATGACATGCTGCTGGGCATCGACATCCAATGCGATTTTTGTCGGGGCGGCGCTCTCGCAGTGCCGAGAGGCGATGAAGTGGTGCCGGTTATCAACCGGATTGCGTCGAGATTCGCGCACTTCGGCCTCACCCAGGACTGGCACCCAAAGGGGCATATTTCCTTTGCATCTTCACATGCCGGGAAGGAGCCTCTACAGACGATCGCACTCGCTTATGGGGAGCAGGTTTTGTGGCCGGACCATTGTGTCCCGGGCACGAAGGGCGCGGAGTTTCATCCCGCATTGGAGACGGAACGGGTTGAGATCATCCTAAGGAAGGGATTCAATCCGACCATCGATTCCTATTCCGCCTTCTTTGAAAACGATCGCCGGACCTCGACCGGACTGAGCGGGTATTTGCGCAGCCGCGGCATTCTGAGGCTGTTCATGGCAGGCTTGGCCACCGATTTCTGCGTGCTATACTCGGCGCTCGATGCCCGCCGGGAGGGCTTCGAAGTGTTTGTCATCGAAGAGGCCGTGCGCGGGATCGACATCCATGGCTCCGTGGCTGACGCCTGGCAGACCATGGGCGAAGCCGGTGTCCGGCTTATCCACGATCAAGACCTGTTCCAGGGCCTCTGATGAAAGGAGCGGATTGACGGTGACGCATCCACGGAGCAATCGTAGGGAATGGGCGCGCGCGATGGCTCTTTTGTGTCTCTGGGCGGCGTGGATGTCGACGGCTGCGCATGCCGCGGGTCCGGACCTGGTCATCCTGATCGAGACGGGCACAATCCGAGACGGGATTCCCGTTTTGAAGCCGCACCCGGATGCGGCAGCCATTTCCGGACTTCTGGCGCGGGGATTCTCGGGGCGGCTGCTCCGCCTGTATCAATATGAGCAAGTGTATCTCCGTCGAGCGGCCGGATGGCAGCCCGAGCCCGCCTATCTCCTGCTTTCGGGCCGGCAGGGCGGATTTCCGCGCTTCGGCTTTTATCTCGAAGACCAGGATAAGCGCCGGGCCGGATACGTGGATCTTCATAAATCGAGCTCCGCCAGGAGCCGGTTTGGCGGCATCGACCAGATTTTTCCCCACGAATTACTTCACATCATCGTGCAGCAGCTGGCCGGCGAAGCTGAGCAAGGCGGTTCCAATCAGGTGCATGCGATCGGTGTCCGCACCGATCCGCGGCAAGCTTTCCTCGAGGGATTTGCCGAGCACTGTCAGGTGATGGCGATAGATGATCCCGATGCGGAACCAGCGACCAGAGCTCTGGCATCCGACGCCGGCTACCGGGCTATGGCGCAGGAGCAGGTTTCGCGGTATATGTGGGAAATGCGGGCCCGTTGGGCGCCGGCCGGTCCGATGCGCATGGGATTCCTCATGTGGTTCAGCGGGACGGAGCAGGCGTGGCGGTACTTCAAGATAAAGGAGAACGCGTTTGCCCATGAGATCAGGTTGCCGGAGTCGGTCCTCAGTGCGCATGACCTCTACTCCGCCTATCTCTTGCAGAACGTGCTGCCTGGGGATCCGCAGGGTCCACCCAAGCCCGCATCCATCCTGCTTTCCACGGAAGGGGTTGTGAGCGCGTTGTTCTATCGGTGGGCCAGCCACAACGCCATCCAACAAAGGTACCGCGACGACGAGTTTTATGCCCGGTTCGGGATTCGCAAATCGGCTGTTTCACCCTTGGAAAATGTCTACCTCAAACTGTTTCACGTGCTGTTCGAAAAAAAACCGGCTGACACCGCAGCGATGATCCAGGGGTACAAGTCGGTTTTTCCCGACGAAGCCCCATGGATCGACAGCCTGGTGCGAGAGGCCCTTCTGGGGCAGGCACTGCCGGTGGAGCCGGCAATCTGGCTGGCAAACCGGGACTTCCAAACGGGCACATCCCTCTTCGACCAGTTTCGCAGCCTTCCGCGTACCCACACCTTCGATCTCAACGCGGCAACCTTGGTGGATCTCCTCGGCGTTCCGGGGATGACGCGCAGCCTGGCAGACAGCATTCTGAAGGGTGCTCCCTACGGCGCCCTCAACGAATTACCGCGCGTGCCGGGCCTGCCGCCGGGCTTGCTGGAACAATTCCACAGGATGTCGCGAGAAATGGAGGTCCTCCATTCGGGAGGAGGCGAGAGCGAGACCGTGCTGAACCTCGGCACGATTTTGTGGTCCTATGCCAGGCGCGCCTTGGTTATTCTGGCGATTGCAGCCGCGGCGGGTGTCTTTCTCTACCGCCAGGTGGCTGATGCCGGGTGGTTTCGCTCAGCTGTCGATGGATTCGCTGCCTCCCTTCTTGTGCTGGGACTTGCGTGGTTGACCACGGGCACGAAGGCGCATATTGCGTTTTTGGGTCCGGTGGTCGTGCTGGGAGTTCCTGCCTCATTATGGCAGTGGGCGCGGCATCACAGGTCTGCGCATCCCGTAAGGGTGCTGCTGGCCTGGATGGCGGCCGCACTTCCTGCCATTCTATTGGCCTATCCATGGCTCTGAATCGGCTGGAACTATGCCGGGTGATCCGTGAAAACCGATTCGATCCGCAGCTTTCAGCTTCGAACAATGGCTGACAACATTTACCCAAATTGGCACAATCCCGGCGTCCAAGGGACTAGGCATCTATGCTGTTTCAGATTGCATCGCTGAATGGCAATGCTATATAAGATCTTCATCAGGAACAGACCATTTCAGCCGAACGAGTAGCTTGCCGCGTGTCCTGGCTCCAAAGTGGAGCCGGACCGTGCCCGCAGCCTCGTATGGTCCCGAAAGGAGTGGCGGATGAGATCCACCCTGTCCGGAGCACCTCTTGTTCACATGCCTGCTATACCCTTCGGCGCCGCGTTAGCCGCCGGCAACCAGCGGCTGCACCTATGCCTACTTATCATTGGCTGCCTGGCGCTGGGATTGGCAATGCCCGGATTTCCAGCCCCTCAAAGCGGGGCGGGGCGCATCGAGGGGACCGTCAAGCAAGCCGATGGCGGCCCCGTCGCCCAGGCGATCATTACTGTAACCGGACCGGTGAATCGTTCGGAAATGTCGAATGAAGAAGGGAAGTACATTATCGTTGGGCTGGCCGCCGGAGTCTATTCCATCAAGGTCACGCGGCCGGGATTTGTCCCCGGAAAGCAGACGGGCATCGAGGTGAAGGCGGATGCTGCGGCCGAAGTCCTTTTTACTCTGGTATCGGCTCCCAACGAGACTGTGGTGGTGACCGCATCACGGATCGATGCAGACCTCCAGAGCGCGCCTGCGGCCGTGAGCGTGATCTCCGCCTCTCAGATAGCTGAGGCTCCGGCGTCGAATTTCGGAGACCTCTTGCGCAGCGTGCCCGGCCTCAATGTCGTGCAGACTTCGGCGCGGGAAATCAACCTGGCGAGCCGCCAGTCGAGCCCTACTCTAACCAACTCTCAAATCGCCCTGGTCGATGGACGAACCATCTTCGCCGATTTCTACGATGTTGTCTTTTGGGATCTGATTCCGGTCAGCTACAATGATATCAGGCAGGTCGAGGTGGTGCGTGGCCCCGTCGCTGCCGTTTGGGGGCCGAATGCAGCTACCGGCGCGGTCAACATCATTACCAAATCGCCCCGAGAGGCCCCGGGACTGAGCCTCACACTCACGGGAGGAGGATTCAGCCGCGATGCCGGCAAGAGCGCAGGCGCCAGCATCGGCGGCTTCGGATCGGCGGACATCTCCTTCTCGCAAACCGTCAACAGCCGTTGGTCCTATCGGGCATCGACCGGCTTCAGTTTTTCGGATCCGTTTCCTCGCCCCACCGGCAGGATCCCGATTTCGAGGAGTCCGGTGGATCCTTCCATTCAGGTGGGAGGAGGCTCCTTTGACGAGCTTTCCTATCCGAATCCGGGAACCAGGCAGCCGAAATTCAACCTCCGCATCGATCAGGAAATCGGGGCTTCGGGAAGGCTTACCTACGAAGGCGGCTTCGCCGGTTCTCAAGGGATTATCCAGACGCCGGTTGGTCCCTTCCGCATGTCACCGGGAACCCGGTTGAGCTACGGCCGCGTTGACTATGAGAACGGCAGGCTGCATCTTGCCGGTTTCGCCAACATTTTTAACGGCGAGGCCCCCAGCCTGATAACCCGCAATGCCGACGGGAGTATGCTCTCCATCGACTTTAAGACGGGTACCTACGACCTCTCCGGAGGGTACACCCAGCTGCTCGCGAACCGGCACTTGCTCAAATACGGAATGAACTTCCGGTACAACGCCTTCGATATCTCATTGGCTCCCGATGCGCAGAACCGAAACGAAATAGGGGGCTATTTCGAGGATGAAATCATGCTGGGCAAGTTCCGTTTTCCGCTCGGATTCCGCCTGGATAAGTTCTCGAATATCTCTCAGCCTATTTTTTCACCGCGCGCCGCTGTCGTGTTCAGACCGTTCAGCCAGCACGCCTTCCGATTCTCATTCAACCGGGCCCACCGGTCGCCGTCCGCGATCGACAATTATGTCGATATCTCGATTATCGGCGGGTATCTCCCCCTGGGTATCATCAATCCGATTTTTGGCGACCAGACGTTTCCCATCGTGACGAACAGCTTTGGCAATACCGCGCTGAAAGCCGAACTGCTTACCGGATGGGAGATGGGATACACGGGCGCACTGCCCACGCGCGGCAACGTGGGACCGGCGTTTTATCTCAACGACTCGAATCACGTCATTAATAACCTGAGTAGTCCGGAAGCGCTGATCGCGGCGGGCATACAGCCTTTTTACACGTCCAGCAATCCGCCTCCGGGCTGGCCGCTGCCTCCTTCAGTGATTGATCTGCTGGCGATGCAGGGGATCTATCTGCCCGCAAATGTCCAGACGCTTAATTATGATAAGGTTCGCAACAAGGGATTTGAGGCCTCGATCGACCAACCACTATCCCGGGTTTTGAGGGCGTTCGCCAACTACTCATTCCAGGCAATTCCGGAGACCCGTTCGCCTTCGACCGATCCCTATCGTTATCCTCCAGGCTCGCTGGCGGTGCCTCCCCGCGACAGGTTCAATGCAGGCATGAACTTGAACGGCAAGCGTTACCTCGGAAGTTTCTCGGTCAACTACGCGAGCAGGGCCTTCTGGACCGACACGCGCGACGCCACCTACTATGGCTTCACAGATGCCTACACCCTGGTGAACTGCAGCTTTGGCATCCGCTGGTCAGAGGGCAAGGTCGTGACTTCCATCAAAGCCGCCAACCTGTTCAACGACGAGATCCGGCAGCACATCTTCGGCGATATCCTGAAGCGGAGAGTCTTCGGCGAGATCAAGTTGGGCTTCTAGCCCAGGATGGGAATTGAACCACGAAGGCCCCTAGGACCTCAAAGAAAAACCTATGGATGGCAAGCTCTTGGAGGTTTTTGAGGTCTTTGTGGTACAGTTTTTTTGATCCGGCCAAACAGTTGGCGCCACGCCCGGATTCCTGCTGATCACGAGGAGGCTGCCGGCTCTGCCGATGGAATGGCTGCTTCAAATAATCGCTCCCTCTAAGTCATAGTAATTCATTTATTTGCCGGCGCGGCGCCAGGTTTGGTGAAACCACGGGCAAAGATTGTCATCTCTATATCATCAAGGGTGTGTGAGGAAGTATTTGCTTGGAAACGTGAGTCGATCTTGGAGGTTTCTATGGCAATCGGAAGCGGCAAGATAAAAGTGATTGGCTGGATGGTGGGCAGCGGTCTCGTTGGAGCAGGGGCAGCGCTCCTGCTCGCGCCTCAATCCGGCAAGAGGACGCGCCGGGATTTGCGCTACCTTGGGAAGAAAGTCTTCAACCGATCGGCAGCGATCGGCATGGATGTGCGGCATTCGGTCGACGGCCTGATCGACGAGGTCGCGGATAAGCTGCAGGAAGGCGCGCAGCGCAGTTTCGAGGTGGCGTCGAAAGCCGGGCGGGATGTTAGGAGCGCCGTAACATCCAGCCGGTCCTATATCCGTGACGGGGTTGAAAAGCTCAGACACGCCTCCTAGCCGAGAAATCCTCGGCGAACTCTGTCCTCTTGGGACAGAGTTCGCCGGTCCCGCGCGCCGAGTGTCGGGCACCGGGGAAACACAATCCGCGTGAGTGTTGTCACACATCCATTCTTGTTCCGGGAACCTGCGGATCAAGAGATGGCTTCGAGCAACATAGCGGTGGCTTCGCCGCCGCCGATACAGGGAGTAGCTACTGCATATCTCCCTTTCCGGCGGTGCAGCTCGTGCATGGCTGTAATAATCAGGCGGGCACCGCTCATCCCGATAGGGTGTCCTAAAGCGACCGCTCCGCCGTTGACGTTCAGTTTTTCGCGCGGGATGCCGACCCGGTCTGCTGTGACCAATGCTACCACCGCGAAAGCCTCATTGACTTCGAACAGATCCACATCCCCGACGCTCATCTGATTCATGGAGAGCAGCTTTTGAACTGCAGCGGCAGGGGCCGTGGTGAACCACTGTGGGTCCTGGGCGTGAGTCGTATAAGCGACAACGCGGGCCAAGGGCTTGAGGCCGCGCTTCTGCGCCTCGGAGCGGCTTGCCACAACGAGGGCGGCGGCGCCATCATCGATGGAGCTTGCGTTTCCGGCCGTGGTCACGCCGTCTTTGGCAAAAGCGGGCCGCAGGGTCGGCAGTTTTTCGGGATTGCCTTTGGCCGGTTCCTCATCCTGGTCCACTACCAGAGGTTCTCCTTTGCGCTGGGGTATGGTCACAGGGATGATCTCGGCGCGGAAGCGCCCCTCACTTTGAGCGGCGAGCGCCCGGCGATAGCTCTCGGCAGCGTACTCGTCGACCTGAGCGCGGGTGTAATGACATTCCCGGGCGCACAGATCGCCGCAATTACCCATATGAACATTGTTATAGGGATCCCAGAGGCCATCGTGGATCATGGTATCCAGAATCGTGCCGTGCCCCATGCGGTAGCCGGTGCGCGCTTTGTCCATCGCATAGGGGGCGTTGCTCATCGACTCCATCCCGCCGGCGACCACGAAGCGGGATTCGCCGAGCCGGATCGATTGCGTGGCCAGCATGACCGATTTCATGCCGGAGCCGCAGACTTTGTTGATGGTCATGCATGGAACACTGTTCGGCAGACCTCCGTGGAGTGCCGCTTGCCTTGCGGGGGCCTGTCCCATCGCTCCCGTCAGCACACACCCCATGATCACTTCGTCCACATCCGCCGGCTGGATGCCGGCGCGCCTTACTGCTTCCTGGATGGCAATGGCTCCAAGTTGCGGTGCGTTGAGAGATGAGAGGCAGCCCTGAAAGGCCCCGATGGGTGTTCGTATGCCGGAAAGAATGACTGCATCTTCCATAGTGTCTTCTCCTTGTAGTGACGGTTTGCGCCGCGGTCCTGGTCGCCCATTAAGATTCCTGAAGAGTGCTCCATCTACACACTACTCCGGAAACGGGCAGGCGTGAAAGCTTATTTATGCGCCTTGACCCACTGCAGCGCTTCCATAAAGTCCTTGATGATGTGTGCGGTAAGGCCCCAGATTTCATGAGGCTCATACCGGAAAAAATAGACGTCAATCATGGCACCGGAGCGGAACATGCGTTCGGTGCGCAGGCGGCTGGGATCAGCGAAGATGCTGAACGGCACGAGGATTACTTCAGCGACCTCGCTCGTCTGAGGCTTGACGGTAAATGTGCCTTCAATAAATCCGGGAAAAGGAGCGACCAGGTCCCCGTTGATGGAGATGTAGTCGTGAAACCGTCCGAGGATATCGACGCGGCATTCTTCAATGCCCACCTCCTCGAAAGTCTCGCGCAGCGCCGTTTGTTGCAGGCTTTCGCCGTTCCGCTGCATTCCGCCGGGGAAGGAGATCTGGCCCTTGTGGGTGCGCACTTCAATCGTGCGGCGCGTTAGCAGGAAGTATGGCTCCCCACTCCGCTCGGATATGGCCATGAGCACAGCAGCCTGCCGCGCAAAGCCGGCGATCAGCCGCCGCGGCGGCAACCGGTCCAGTGCATTCCGGATCTCTTCTTGCAGTCCCATATCCTTCGGATCGGCCGTATTGCGTTTGTGCCCGCCGATCGATGTGCCTCTACTT
>CAYGWQ010000139.1:0-13384 GCA_964353465.1 uncultured Acidobacteriota bacterium
GGCCAGGTCAGCGATGCCGAAATGACTTAACTTAGCGCTTAAGGGCTTCAGCCCGCACAGTTGCCTCAATAGACGCAGATTTTCATGCGTTATAGGGTGCGCCACAGGCGCATGAGAGGCTGTTGCCGAATTGGCACTCAGATGGCTCCGGCAAACCGGAAAAGCGGAATGTCCCCCTTTCTGCTACTTAATCAGCTTGAGGTCGCCGGATGCGGTCGACATCTTCAATTTGATGGCTCCGGTGCCGACGATGCCGGAAGCCTTTCTCCCATGACCCTCGGGATCATCGACTCTGAGACCGAAATCATTGATGATGGAACCGCTTGCCGTGGACATCTCTACCTGGGCATTCAGCTGTCCGAGCGCTCTTACGGTCACGTCGCCGCTGGCGCTGGCGAACTTGAGTTCCTGAAGTGCCTGAGTAGCATCGATGCGTGTGAGTTCCACTTCGATATCCCCGCTGGCTGTATTTGCCGTGACGGCGCCGGATGCCTCGAGGACCCGGATGTCGCCGCTGGCGGTGGCAGCGCGCACAATACCGTCAACCTGGGTAATCGAGATATCGCCGCTCGCGGTTCTGGCATTGATCTCGCCGGCCACATTCGAAAGGAGAACGTCGCCGCTGGCGGTCGAAAGTGAGTCGTATTTATAGCGATATCCGGCAGGGACCTGAACGATAAACCGCACACTTGCCTCATAGTTGCGGCCATCACGGGGATAGCGCACTTTCAGGGAAAGATTGCCGCCGGAGCTCAGATCCTCGATATCGACCATGTCCTTGTCGCGGCCTTCCCGAACGGTTGTGACAATCACACCCGGAACGTTGGCCCCGGTCACGCTGATCTCTCCCGAGACATTCGCGATGCTGATTGTGCTCCCCTGAGCCAGAGAATAATTTCTCGGGGGGTCCTGGGCCCAGGCGGCCGGGATCATCATGCAAGCGCATAACCCTAATATCATCAACACTAAAACGTTTCTCTTCATGGCCATCATGCTCCTCGCAAATGGATAAGATTCATTAGACGACACCTGTGAATGACACTTGCGCGCCGAAGGTTTCACACAAATTGCAGCAAGGGGGACAGTCACGAATGGTACTAAGATAAGGATTTCCATTGAGACCCTGAAAGGGTCCAGCAGCAAAGCCCAGGGCGCAAGCCCTGGGAACTGACGCGGAGCAAGCAATCAGCCCTGCAAGGGCGGCGCAGCCTGCTCCGCCCTTCAGGGCTGTTCTCAATTTGTCACGCCTGATCCCAGGGTTTCACCCTGGGCTGATCTGCAGCGCCCTTTCAGGGCTCACATCCTTAACTTAGTGCCATTCGGGACAGTCACCGGTGTCCCCTCTCCTTTCGCTTGACACATCCCGCTTTTTTCAGGTATGTAGGAGGCCCGGCTCAGGTGCTGCCGGCCACTTCAAGCTCCGTGTAACCCTTTACGCGGCGCCCCAATCAGGGCCGGCCGCAGCGAGAAAAGCAATGGCTACCATCCGTCCGTTCACCGCACTCAGGCCGATGCCGGGCAACGTGGATCGTATCTCGGCCGTACCCTATGATGTGGTCAATACCGAGGAAGCACGGGCCCTGGCAGCAGGCAATCCACTCAGTTTCCTCCATGTATCGCGCGCGGAAATCGGCCTCTCTCCATCTACTGAACCCTATTCGGACGCCGTGTACAGCCGTGCTCTCGAGAATTTCAACCGCCTGCGCGCATTCGCACCGCTTATCATTGAGGACACGCCATCCGTGTACTTCTACCGGCTGCGAATGGGCAACCATAACCAGACGGGCCTGGCCGCATGCTACTCCCTCGACGAGTACGATCGGGATCTGATCAAAAAGCACGAACGCACGCGGCGCGAAAAGGAAGACGATCGCACACGCCACATCAGCACGCTGCGCGCGCAGACCGGCCCCGTATTTCTGACTTATCGCGCCTCCCGGGCAATAGATGAGGTGTCGGATCGGGTCACTTCAACCCCGCCGCTGTTCGACTTCGAGGCCGTCGACGGGGTGCGTCATGCAGTCTGGCGCGTGACCGGCGCGGACCTGGCGCTGCTCGTGAAAGCTTTCGGGGATTTGCCCTGCTTATACATCTCTGACGGGCACCACCGTGCCGCCAGCGCCGCACGCACGCGAAAGTACCTTGCCGAAACGGAACCGGGCGCAACCCATGAAGAAGCGGACTGGGTGCTGGCAGTGGCGTTTCCGGACAACCAGACGCAGATCTTGCCCTATAATAGGGTTGTCAAGGACTTGGCAGGATATACCCCTGAGGCGTTCCTGGCGGCGCTGAACGAGCGCGCCCCATTGAGCGACGGTAAGGCGAGCCCGGCCCGGAAGGGTGAGTTTTCCATGTACCTGGGCGGGCGCTGGCACAAGTTCCACCTCAAGGGGCAGGCAGGTTCCGCCGATGTCGGCAGCACTCTGGATGTCAGCCTTCTTCAGAATCAGGTGCTCGCGCCGCTCCTTAAGATCGTCGATCCGCGCACAGATAAGAGGATCGACTTTGTCGGCGGCATTCGCGGCACAGGCGAGCTTGAAAAGCTTGTACATATGGGGAGGGCCGCCATCGCCTTCTCGTTATTTCCCGTGGGAGTCGGCGACCTCATGAGGATAGCCGATGCGGGAGAAATCATGCCTCCCAAGTCGACGTGGTTTGAGCCGAAGTTGCGGGATGGTCTTCTCACTCATCTCATATAATCAGGCCGCGGGAATCCGCCGGCCAGGGAGATACCGCTATGAAAGTCTTGGTTGCTGACAAATTCGAGAAGAGTGGAATTGAGGGTCTGAAAGCGGCCGGTTGCGAGGTCATCTACGAGCCCGATTTGAAGGATGCCAGCCTGGCGGAGGCCATCGGCAGGACACGCGCCGACGTGCTGGTCGTTCGCTCCACCCAGGTGACCGAGCCGATGCTCGATGCCGGACACCTCGACCTCATCGTCCGAGCGGGCGCAGGTTTCAACACCATCGACGTCAAGGCAGCCTCCAAACGCGGCATTTACGTGTCAAACTGCCCGGGGAAGAATTCGGTCGCAGTCGCTGAGCTGGCTTTCGGTATGATCCTCGCGATTGACCGGCGCATTCCGGATAATACGGCCGAACTCCGGGCGGGCAAGTGGAATAAGAAAGAGTATTCGAAAGCCAGAGGCATCCACGGCAAGACGCTCGGCCTGCTCGGTTTCGGCAATATCGGGCAGGAAATGGCCAAGCGTGCCCAGGCATTCGGCATGAACCTCGTCATCTGGAGCGAGATCGGCGTCACAATCGACCGCGACGGCATCCCCATCGACTTGCCCATTCTTGTCCGGTTCCGCCCAGCTTCAGGCTCGCTCATCGAACCCATCATCCAGGTAGCCAAAACGCCGGCTGAAGTGGCCGAGAAATGCGACATCCTGAGCGTGCACCTGGCAGCCAATGCTCTGACCAAGGGGATCGTCAACGCCGATGTGCTCGGACGGCTGAAGCCGGGGAGCTATTTCGTCAATACCGCCCGTGCCGAAGTGGTTGATTACAAGGCCCTCGAACAGGTAGTGAAGGAAAAGAACATCCGCGTTGCGATCGATGTCTATCCCGGGGAACCCGCCGGAGGGGCCGGCGATTTCGATTTTCCGATGGCGAAGCTTCCCGGTGTGTACGGCACCCATCACATTGGCGCCTCCACCGATCAGGCCCAGGAAGCAATCGCGGCCGAGACGGTGCGCATTATCCAGGCCTATAAAGAGAAGGGGATCGTCCCCAATGTCGTGAACCTCGCGTCACACAGCCCCGCGAGCCATTCATTGATCATCCGGCATCTCGACAAGCCGGGCGTGCTGGCAAGCATCTTCGACAGCCTGCGCGCTCAGGCAATCAATGCGCAGGAGACAGAAAACATCATCTTCGACGGCGCGCAAGCGGCGGTTGTCCGGATCAACCTGGACCGCGCACCCTCGAAGGAACTGCTCGACGGCGTCAAACAAGCGTGCCCGGACATCCTCGACATCCACCTCATGGAGCTGGGCTCGCGCGTCTGAGTCCGAGGCCGGCCATCGCATCATGGATGGCCGTAATCTGTTCATAAACCGGAATTATTGAGGAGCGAATCATGGGAACCACCACACGCGTTTTCAATTTCGCGGCCGGGCCTGCAGTCCTGCCGTTGCCGGTGCTCGAGGAGGCGCAGCGTGACCTCGTAGCGCTGCCGGGCGTCGGCATGTCCGTACTCGAAATCAGCCACCGCTCCAAGACCTTCGAGGCGATCGTCCAGGAGTGCGAGGCGAACATTCGCAAGCTCGCCGGAGTCCCGGAGAACTACCGAGTGCTGTTCCTGCAGGGCGGCGCCACCCTGCAGTTTTCCATGGTGCCGCTGAATCTGCTGGCTCCCGGGGAGACCGCCGACTATATCACCACCGGGTCGTGGTCGGAGAAGGCGCTCAAGGAAGCCAAAAAGGTAGCAACCATCAATGTCGCATTCACCGGCAAGGCTGAAAACTTCGTGCGCGTGCCAAAGCAGCAGGAACTGAAGCTCACGCCGAACGCGGCCTACGTGCACCTGGCCGGCAACGAAACCATCCACGGCGTCGAATTCCACGCGCTGCCGGATGTCGGCAGCGTGCCGCTCGTCGTCGATACATCCTCGCACATGCTCAGCCGCCCGCTGGACATCCGGAAGTACGCCCTGATCTATGCCGGCGCCCAGAAGAACATGGGTCCGGCCGGGTGTACGCTCGTCATCCTGCGAGACGACATGCTGGCCAAGGCGAAGGCCAATCCCGCTTACGAAAAACTGCCGATCATGCTCCAATACGGCCCGCATGTCGATGATAAGTCCCTCCATAACACGCCCCCCGCGTTCGCGATTTACATCATGAACCTGGTAAGCCGCTGGCTGCTGAAGCTCGGCGGTCTGGGAGCCATGGAGACCATCAACATCCGCAAAGCGGAAAAAATCTACGCAGAGATCGACCGGACCGGTTTTTACCGCGGTCACGCCAAGAAGGAGGACCGGTCGCGGATGAACGTCACCTTCCGGCTCCCGAATGAGCAGCTCGAAGAGAAATTCGTGAAGGAGTCGAAAGGGGCAGGCCTCGACGGACTCAAGGGTCACCGGTCCGTCGGCGGTTTGCGCGCCTCGATCTACAATGCCTTCCCGGAGGAAGGCGTGGATGCGCTCGTCGCCTTCATGAAAGACTTCGAGAAGAAAAACGGGTAGGACCGGGAGCAATTACGGTAATTGTGGTTCGATGATCATCCAAATGGTCGGCGCGGAACGTTGGGGCAGAGACCAGATGGTGCCTTTCGCGATATTCGACCGCAGAATCTTCCGGCCGAGCCCTGGAGGGGCGGAAAGATAATAGCCGGGGGCGCAAGCCCCCGGATAGGATATTGCATTTAGTGAGCCCTGGCAGGGGCGAAAGCCTTAATCCACAGCCTTTTTCTGTCGCCCCTCCAGGGCTCCATGCTGCCTTCCGGCCTAGCCCCGGGCTTACGCCCGGGGCTATTATCTCGCCGCCCCTTCGGGGCTGGGTAAGAGAGGGCTGAACGAGTTTCGCGGCAGAAACTGGTTGGGTAGGCAGAAAACACGATAGCTTCGCCCGGCTTGGCTATGCTATGCTGCCTTATCATTTCCGGAGGTCATCATGAGCAGATACGCTATTCACGTATATTGTGACGAATGCTCCGTACCTCACTACGCGGGCGTGTCAGTCGTGTTAAATGACGGCCCAACGGAGAAGGCCAGCGTCGCCAGCCATTACGCCGGCAAGACTGTGCCTCCGGTTCTTGCCCTTATGCTGAGGAACCCTGTGAAGTGCCCTAAGACGGGCAAGCACTTCCAGCAGACGGACAGTAATCTCATCTACATCGCACCGACTGTAGGATAAGCCACCCGGTCCCGGCGCAGTGCCACCTCCAGGTTAATCCGCAACTCCGATGCAATGAGGGTCTACTGGTACTATCTTACCCGAGTGACGGCAATGCCGGTCAGTCACCGATCAGCTTGCCGAGATGCTTCTCGAGCCCACCTCCCAGCAACTCCCGGCCGACCGCCGCTATGCGGCCATCCTTGCCGACCAGAATGAATTTGGGAATATCCGGCACTTCAAAATAGTCGTTGATCCTGCTTCCCGGCCTGAGCTCATCCCTGCCGATGAAACCATGGAACCAGGGCATTGCCCAGCGCTTCGCGCGGAATCTCCGGATATTCCCCGGGGAGTTATCAAAGGAAAGGCTCAGAATCTGAAAGTCCTTATTACGGTATCGTTCATAGACCTTTTGCAGGGTTTCAATCTGGGCGACGCTGGGCTCTGACCATGTTGCCCAGAAGTTCACGAGATAACACTTACCTTTGAAAGTATCATTCGTGATCGTCCTGGAGGGGTCATCCAATAAGGCGAACGAAAATTCCGGCATTATTTTGCCTGTCGCGATCCTGAGCTCGGGCGGCCGAGCCTTTACGCCCTCGGAAATCAGGTCCCCAAAATCCATAGTCAAGCGTCTGTAATACTCCTGGGCACGTTCCATATCCAGGAGCGACATCGCGTTCCCGTAGGCCTGCTCCAGGATGAGGGCCCGCACCCCCCGGGATGGATGTCGGGTTATGACGGTCTGGATGTAATCGCCGTCCTCACCCAGGCCGGCCAATTTCACGGCCTCCAGGAGCAGATACGAAGGCGCCAGTTCCCAGAGAGGCGATTCCGGCGGAATGACTGCCAGCGCCTGCCTTGCCGTTTCTGCATCCACTTCCTCTGCGCGCAGGTGATTCAGGTCCAGCAGGCTGATGTACAGCATCTGGCGGATAGCCGGGTCTTTCTCCTCTCCGATCTGCCGCCGCAAGCCGGCTACGATTTTTGACCAGTCGTACCGGAAGTCCCTGCTTTTATTCCCGAAGCGCGTGAATTGCGCCATCGCCCTGGCGAATTCCTCCTGCCGTTTCCGCATGTCCACGTCCAGGGCGGCAATGCGCGCCATTACTGAACCGCTGTCCTCAAATGTGACCCCCGCATCCGGGCCACCGCGGGGCAGCAGGGCGGGGTCGAACACGATTCTGACTCTCCCGTTGCGAATCATCGTACGCGATATGATGCCGCCGCCGGGGTCCGAAACGAGGTCATCATACCGCGTGCCCGGCACCGATCGCGTGCTGCCTTTGACGAGCCCAATGATCCGGTAGCCCATCTTTTCACCGGCCAGGTTCGCAAGCTCGGTTGCATAAGTGCCGTCCGGCTGCCTCACCATCACGGTGTAACCGGTGGTGCGCGAATAAAGGTTGAAATCCCCAATGACGATGATCTCTTTAAATTCGTTATCCCACTCGCAGGGCGCAAGCCGGACGTCGATTTTCAGACGGGACGGCTTCGGGAGCAGCACCGGAATGGAAAAGGTATTGTGAAAGGCTCCAACAAAACTCAACCTGACCACGCCGGTTTTCGCTGTGCTCACGGAATACGATCCGTCTTTCGCCGCTTCAATCCGGTCGGGAACATCCAACCGGCCGGGCTCGTAGACGTCAACCCGGGCCAGCGCCGGCGCCACGCTTTTGTGCCCGATGATCTTCCCGGAAATGATGGATAGTTCTGCGGGCACGGATTTTTCCGTTACGGCGGACTGCCGGCTGCTGCAGGAACATAGCAAGCCGAGGCTGAATCCTATCCACAAGATTCTCTTCATCGAAACGCTCCCTTGCGAGGCATCTTATACACAGCGCAGGTTTCAATACAAGCGGAAGACAGGCATCCAGGGATGGATTGGAGCTGCTGCGGCACTTAATTCGTTTGGCGGGCGGCGGGACCGTGGCAAAATACCGGGGATCGCGGGGATTCCATTGTCGGGGCTTGGCGTCACTGCAGACGGCGGCACTTATGAACAAGACTTCGCTGAGGGATGAGTTGCATCGGCTGACCCGCCATGTGCGGCTGCATGAGCTCATGGAACGGTATCCCGCTGTGTGGGAGGAAGCCGGCCGGGAACTGGTCTCTGCGCTCGAGGGAGGCCACGCTCAAAAGCTGAACGAGTTTGCCGTCAAAGCGGCGTCAACGGCCAAGACTTGGGAGA
Source organism: uncultured Acidobacteriota bacterium (assembly GCA_964353465.1). Lineage (GTDB taxonomy): Bacteria > Acidobacteriota > UBA6911 > UBA6911 > UBA6911 > JAFNAG01. Next base: position 8,031 of record CAYGWQ010000139.1, read on the forward strand.
ACCGGATCGGGAAGAGCCGAAACAACGAGAAGGTTATTGAATCCGCTTTGCCGCACCTCATCAAAAGCCGGATGTCGCTTCTGGCTTTGGACAAATGCTACCTGGCTGCCGCCACGGGCAGGAGTTCGGGAAAGGTCCGTTTCAACCTGATCAACGGGATCATCATTCAGAAGCTTCTCTTCAGCCATCACCTGACGCGCAAGCCCGTTTCCCTGGGCTGGTTCGCCTTCTTATGGTGTTTTGTCGGCCAGAAGCGGCTGCTGATGCCGCTGGTCCAGCCCAAGGGAATCTATTGCTTCTATTCGGACAGGTTGATCCGGGAACTGAAACTCCTCATAGACGGCCGGGCTACCCTTGAGGTCGGCGCGGGAGATGGAACACTCTCGCGGTTTCTCGCCGGTGAAGGAGTGCACATCCGGGCAACCGATGATCACAGCTGGAGCCATGTCATCACCTACCCCGAGTCCGTGGAAAAGCTGGATGCCGTGAGGGCACTTGAAAAATACCAGCCGCGCGTGGTGATCTGCTCCTGGCCGCCGCCGGCGAATTCGTTTGAAAAACATATCTTCACGACGAAAAGCGTTGAGCTGTATATCGCAATCGGCAGCCGGTACCGGTTCGCAAGCGGGAATTGGGATGCCTACACAAGCCAGGGCCGGTTCGAGTGGAGCCTCGATCCGCAGTTGAGCCGCTGGGTAATCCCGCCCGAGCTGGACAATGCCATCCTCCTCTTCCACAGGAAATCCCACCTTGGTACTGTTCCGAAAATAGCTCTTGAGACCGGGCTAAAATCTCGCTCCACTCGTGGCGAAGGGCTTTAGCCCGTCAAAACTGCAAGCCTAATCCTTAAATCGCACACCCTGCGGATTTCATGTGCCTGGAGCTTCAGCCGCCCAAGCAGACGGGCTGAAGCCCTACACCACAAATCACTGATTCAGACGTTTCGTGTATTTCGTGTATTTCGTGGTTTACAAAGGAGGCTCAAGCGGTTGCTGACATTTTGGCGCTTGAGCTTCTGTTGACGTATTTATGAAATCGAGTACTTAGCGGACGGACTTCCGATAGAGGGAGGGCACCATGCCCGTGTAGCGGCGAAAAGTGCGGGTGAAATGACTCTGGTCGCAAAAACCCGCAGCCAGGGCGATATCCACGAGCGGCGTGTCGGAAGCAGCCAGCTCGGCGCTGGCATAATCGATGCGCAGCCTTCGGATGTACGCTCCGACCGTGCAATGGTAATGCCTTTGGAACATCTGCGCCAGGTGCACCGGATGTACACGCACGGTTTTTGCCACTTCCCTGAGCGTGAGCGGCTCGGCAAACCGCGCGTCCAGCTGTTCTCGCGCTTGCCGCAGCCATTTGGGGATGCTCGCGGCCTCCAATCCTGCAGAATGGCGAAGAGCCTCGCCGAGGATTTCCAGGATCAGCCCTTCCACAATCAGGGGGGATGTGCCCTCACCCAGGAGGAATTCCTGGTAGAGCCTCATAGCGAGACCCGCCACGAATCCCCCATACAGGCCGGACGGCATTGGCCGGATTTCTTTGCGATTCAGATGGCGTTTGAGCCAGCGCGGCTCGATTTCCACAAGGAACAGGCGCCCGCCGGCCTCGTGAAAGTGCTCCGCATGCGTTTCCCCTTGCAGGTGGCACAGAAGCGTCGATGGCTTGCAGAGACGCCTGGCGGCATGGCAGATATCCGTGTAGCCGCCGCCCAGAACCAGGCAGAAGAATGGCCACTTGTGGGAATGCCTGGGGGTCTTTAAGCGCGGTGGATAGGCTCTCTCGGATAGTCTGAAGGCTCCGATCCGGGAGCTCCTGATTCGCTCTCCAAACAGCATTCCGGGAGACAGCTTTTGCACCACCGGTATCCTCCCTTGGATCAAGGATTTTCACCGTCGAAACGCAGAGCAGCAAGGTGTCAAGCTCCGGCGGTGAAAAGCCCCGCCCATGAGGGCGGGTTTTGGCCCTTGCCCGGCTTACTCGAACGAGAGATCGGTATTTCTATCTAAACATCCCTTTATCAGCGAACAGCTTACGCTCATGAAATCGGCTGCATCATGGTTGTCGGCCTCAGGGCACGGCCTAAAGCCCGCCCTCAAATATAACTCCAAACGAGCCGGGGCTACGGATCGGACAGCGAATTTCGCTACAGTAACTAGTCTGTCGCGAAACTCGCTCCGGTCTTCAGCCCAGCCCCGGAGGGGCGGAGAGATAGTAGCCCCGGGCGCAAGCCCGGGGTTAGGCCCGAAACCATCGCCCAGCCCTGGAGGGGCGACAGAAGAACTTGTGGACAAAGGCCTTTCGCCCCTGCCGGGGCTCATTTGATGCAATGTCCTATCCGGGGGCTTGCGCCCCCGGCTATTATCTTTGCGCCCCTCCAGGGCTAGGCTGGCACATGCTGAAACCGAGTTTCGCGACGGAACTAACTAGTTTTGCTTGCGGCTATGCTGCGCCGTGACATTCCAGTCAGGGGGCTGGACACCGAGCAGGTGCTGCACGAAGAAGTCGTTGCGCTTTCGTTCCGCGTATTCGCCCCCTGCCCCATGTCCGCCGCCGGGCACTACCAAGAGGTCGAAGTATTTCCTCGCTCGGATCAGCGCGTCGCAAACCTGATATGTGGATGCTGGATCCACATTGGTGTCCAGCTCTCCCACCACAAGCAGGAGTTTTCCCTGCAGCCGATGGGCATTCTCCACGTTGGACGCGGAGGCATATTCAGGACCGATCGGAAATCCCATCCACTGCTCATTCCACCCGATCTTGTCCATCCGGTTGTCGTGGCAGCCGGAATTGGAAACCGCGGCCTTGTAAAATTCCGGATGAAACAGCAGTGCCCCCATGGAATTCTGTCCGCCGGCGGATGTGCCGTAGATTCCTACCCGCGAGATATCATAATAGGGATACTTCGCTGCCACCGCCCTGTGCCACAGGATTCGGTCCGGGAAGCCGCCGTCCCCGAGGTTCTTCCAGGCCACGTCGTGGAATGCCTTGGACCGGTTGCTGGTCCCCATGCCGTCAATCTGCACCACGAGGAAACCCAGCTCGACCAGCGATTGCATTGCATTGTATGGGCTGAAAGCTTTGGGTACATAAGAATCCTGGGGACCGGCATAGATGTTTTCAACCACCGGGTATTTCCTGGCGGGATCCATGTTGCGTGGCCGGAAGATCACTCCCCAGATATCCGTCTTGCCGTCTCTTCCCTTCGCAACAAATGCTTCCGGTCCTACCCAGCCGGACTTCAGCAGATCGTGCGCGTCCGCATGCTCGACTGCCATCAGCAGATTCTGGTCGGCGGCGCGATGCAGTTCCATCACCGGAGGCAGGTCCACACGAGAATAGATGTCGACGTAGAAGGTCATGTCTGCCGAGAAGCTGCTCGGGGCGCCGACCGCCATTCCGGGCCCTCCCCTGCCGCCGCCGGCGCTTCGCCCCAGCGCGGGAATGGAGAGAGTGTGAGTCCCATCCCCCTGGGTAAACGCTACCAGCCCGGTGCCGTCAAAATTGATGCGGTAGTAATGGATGAAATATGGATCCTTGCCGGGAACCATGCCGCTGGCGCGGAACCAGATTTGTCGGGCTGCTTCATCGACCCGGTCCACACCGCGGACAACCCATGGCCCTTTGGTGATCTGGTTTTTTACCGTGCCCGTGGCGCCGTCATAGAGGTAAAGGTGGTTCCAGCCATCGCGTTCGGACATCCAGATGATTTCCTTGCCGTCGCTGACATCGAAGCGATACCTCTTGCCGGAGTAACAGAAGAATGTCGGCATTGCCTCTTCCACGAGGGCCCGGGGCTTGCCGGTCGCCGCACCCACCTCGATGATCTGGTAGACCTGATGCCCGCGCTGGTTGAATTCGAAGGTAAACGCCCGGCTGTCTCCCCACCATCGGATCTGCTCATTGGCGTAAGGATTGGCAAAAAGGCGGTTATCGATGTTGATCTGCTTCCCGGCGTCAAGCTGGAACAACACCGGCATTTTGACATCGATGACATCGCCGGGCTTGTTGTACAGGATGGTCGAGTGCTTCGGCTGGATCTGGTCTTCAGGCGAGGACTGGATATAGTGAACTTCCCTTTTATAGCCGAATTTGGTGCGGAATGCCGCCAGTTTCGTGGAGTCCGGCGACCACTGCATGTCCCGGGAATAATAGTCTCCTTCCGAACCGTCCCAGCTCAGCCGGATTTCCTTGCTGGTGTCGCGGTTGCGCACCCAGATATTGTAATTCCTGATGAAGGCCTCCATCTTCTGATCCGGCGATATCGTGGGTGCCTGCTCGGCCTGGGGCCCTCCACGGCCTCCACCGGGCGGTTGCCCGCTCCGGCTTCCGGGCCCCTGCGGCGCCGGCAGCGTCGCGAGTTTGATGCAGGCATACGAAGACAAATCACACCGCCAGCCGGCAAAGGTTCCGCTTTCGGAAGTGAGTCTCGCACCAATGGCCAGTCCGGCCGGGCCCTGGATTCCGGATTCCGCGGCAGCAATCTGAAACTCAATCGCCTCGCCGTTATCCGTGAAGGTGATGGCGTTGAACGGCAGAGTGAATCCCGTGTACTTCTGTCCGGACGCAGACGAGAGGGAGGCCGCCAGTCTCTCGTGATCGAAGGCAGCCTGTCTGGCCAGCTTGTCGGCATCAACCACCATGAACTGGTTGCCACCTTTGACCGTCTTCCGATACCAGAATCGGTGGCTTTTATCAATCCAGACAGGCCGCTCGGAATTGTCATACACAAGGCCCTGAGTCTGAGCGCGCAGGTCCCTGGCACGTTCATAGTCTACTGTTGTCCCCTGGGAGCGCAGGAACACCGGCAAGGAGAGGAGAAAAAGCAGGATGCCGAGTATTCCTAGGTATTTCCTGATTTTCATAACTTGTGCCGCCTCCACTCGAGAATAGGGGAAACCCGCCCTGCTGCGATTCCCAAGATGGTTCCATATTTACATTGCGTCATCAATCCCTTGGAGCAGGAAAAAAACCGCAAAGACCTCGAAGACCTCAAAGAGATTCACTGATAATTCTTTGAGGTCTTTGCAGTATTTCGCTCCAACTTCGCTCCAACTTCGTTTCTTTTGACACAATTAGCTGCTGATAAAATCGAAGTCCTTTGTTCGTTTAGTTTTAGCTAGTTTCTGTCGCGTAACTCGTTATTCGACCCATAGCTCCGGCTGGATTGAAGTCATATGTGGTGGCGGGCTTTAGCCCGCGCATTAATGAAAACAACCTCGACCGGTACATTTCATGAGCGTATCTCATTTGTTATTAAGGCGATGCGTGGACATAAGCCCCGTACTCTCATTCAGGCACGCCGGGCACGGGCTAAAGCCCTTAAGCGCTAAGTTAAGTCATTTCGGCATCGCTGA
>CAYGWQ010000140.1:0-13288 GCA_964353465.1 uncultured Acidobacteriota bacterium
GATATAGTATCACTATTTCGCAACATCCTGTTTATTTAGCCGATAGTCATGTATTTCGTGGTTTCTTTTTTATTTGCCGGCGAGAACACGGATGAGGGACATAGGATCCACTCTTGTTCCCGCGAGCCGCACCGACCAGTGCAGGTGAGGACCGGTCACTACTCCGGTGGCGCCCACCTTTCCCACCACCTCGCCCGGTTTTACCTGATCTCCTTCATCAACCGAAAATGTCGACAAGTGGCCAAAATAGGAATAGAGGCCCAGCCCGTGATCGAGGATAACGGTGTTGCCCGAATAGTATAACGCCGATGCCAAAACCACCTTCCCCGCGTTTGGAGCGCGGATCGGTGTCCCGGTCGCACCCTGAAAATCGGTGCCCGAATGCGGGCTCCGCGGTTGCCCGTTGTAGACACTGCGTTTTCCGAAAACACTGATCACCGGCCCGGGAACCGGAAGCGAAAAGGATCCGCTCCAATATCGTCGGGGCGTGATAGTGTCAAAAACCGCGCGCACCCTGACTGACTCCTCCTGGATGCGCGCCAGCGCCTGCTGCGGCGGATTTACGAATTTTTCATCCACAGTGAGCCGACGCGTTGGAAATGTCTTGGCGGTAACAGTGAGAGTATCTTCAGACAAAACCGTGCCGCCGCTGGCGCTGATCCCTTGCAGTCTTACCGTATGCCGCCCGGGCTTGGTTTCGAGATCGATGCCGATGAGCCCCGTCCACGCCAGGCTCTTTTCATCCGTGAACAGAGGGAACTGCCGACCGAAGGCAGAAGCCGTCAGCCGGCGCAGCGGGTTTCGACTCCTCGCCCTGAGTAGTACGACCTCGCCAGGCTGAAGAGATCGTGCTTGGTGTGTGACCTGGATTTGTAAGGCGGCTGCTCCGGGGGCGTTTCCTGGCGCGAGGCAGAGTAGTCCCAACACGGATAAATAACACAAAAGCCTCATGCGCGTTTTTCCTGGTTCTGAACTGCTCCGATAATAGCCTGGGACCGCGGGCGTCCCGCCCGCAAAAGCCATGGAATTGCGGAAAGCGGACGAAATGCGCGCGAGACGCGCGCGGTCCCAGGTGGCCCGATCGCGCAATTGCTAAGCCGGTTTCTTTGCCAGATGCACCTGGATTGTGATCCGCTGCCCGGCAACGGAGACTACGCCATACTCGTTATTGTAATCCTTAAAGATCAGTCGGCGGTCGTTTTTCTCCTGGATTTTCAGATAGGTGTCCAGGTTGTTCTGCACATTGAGAAACGCCTTTTGCGCTGCCTGCGCGCTGGGATAATCCGCCAGGATAAGTGAATATTTGCCGATTGCATCCTGGTAATTGCCCGATAGGGCGGTCAGCTTGCGTCCGAGCTGAAGGATGTCGCCATTGCCCAGGGTGAAAACGGACTGCAGTGCGTAGGGACCGCGGATGAGGCGAACGGAGTTTTTATCCAGGCTCTTGGCCGGCAAAAGCTCATGGAGCTTGAAGGGGGTCTCGGCAGGCATGCGGGCGGCAAGGTAGCGCCCGAACTCCAGCATGCCGGCGCGCAGCTTATCGTTCCCTTCGGCGTTGTTGACCATCACATAGTAGCGGTGACGTCTAAATAACAGTTGGAACTGGTTCAACGTGTGGCGTTCCGCGAAGGAAGCATCCGGGGCCTCCCGCCCGCAGTTCATCAGGTACATTCCTGTGGCTGCAATAGGATCCGCCATTCGATAGATCTCAACCGCGAACTCATCCGCGGCGTTTTTCGCCGCCCCCGGCTGAAAATCGGGCTTGTAACGCTGGACTGTGAGTTGCTCGAAACCGAATTCGAGGAAGATCTCCGCGCCCCCGTCAATATAGCCGTACAGGTCGCTTGCGGTGAAAACGCGGGGATTGCCGGATTGCTTCCAGGTCTGGAGAAAGCCATTGGGCGGGAGGAGAACCGTATCGGGGAAAGCCGCCGGCGCCGAACCTCCGGCTCCGAAAAGGAGAAACCAGGGGAGTAGGAACGACGTCATACCTGCACCACTTTGATCTTCTCCAGATCCGCCACCCCCAAGCCCAGCTTTTCTGCGTAACGGAGGTACTCGGTGAAGCGCGGGTTTTCATTCACCTGGATCTTCATCTCCTTGCGCTTAGCCATAAGTTCCCGATGACAAGTCATGTCGAGCGCAAAGGGATCCGTGGCAAAGTAAAGCGAGTGATTCGGATACACGAACTGGGCGTTCTTATCCGGGCCGCCGTCGTACTGGCCGCGGATGCCGTCGGTGATGTTCAGGACCAGCTTGTCGCGAATGACCGGGGCGGCGAGAACTTCCGTGCAGACATTGAAAAACAACGGAGCGTGCAGGCGTCCGGTATTGCAGATGGCGCCGTACCCGATGTTCTTGGTAGCCATGGAAATGCCGTTGCCGGTATTTTTATAGGCCGCCAGATTGATGATCTTGGTCAGCTTCTGCGTGATCAGCTTGCCGAAGTAGGAGTATTCGCCGTTGAAGACGTGCTGGTTCAAATAGAAAGTGTCATTCGGGTATCCCGCCACCTTCTCTCCCACAACGCCTTTGGCGAGGTAGTAGACTCCCTGGTCAAAGTTGTTGACGCTCAGGTGCACTCCGTTCTTGTCGCGCCAGTTGTTCCCCTTCTCATCCATAGTCTGCAGGCCTTCGATGCCTACGCCGGGGAACCGGTTGGCCGTGAAACCTGCGTCGGTGAGCATGTAGTCGAAGCGGTCCCAGATGATGATGTTCTGTTTTGGCACACCGTTTGCGGCGAGCCAATTGATGACCGCATTCACCAGTTCCGGATGAGTATTGATGAGAGGCGGGCCGACCGGGTTGACTTTCAGCCCGATGATGTCTGTCTTCGAAAAGAACAGGCTGAAGCTGTCCTTCATGTCCTTACCGGTAAGCTCCGTGATGCCCTTCTTGACCATTTCGTCGATTACCGCGGCATCGAGCTGTTCTCCCCGCGAAGGGCGTTGGTCGGAGACCTTTTCGTCGCTGACCTTGGCATCGATCGGGTCTCTTTGCAAAGAGCGTTGGTCGGTGACCTTAACGACCCACCCGGGAAAGGGGCCGGGCAGAGAATGCTCGGTTTTGGGAACCTTCATGAAATCGTCAATATTGGTTTCAACCTTGGGGGATGGCGTCTTTTCCTGCCCGAACATAGGAACGCCCAGGACAAGACCACCGGCGGCTGCTGAACAGGTACCGAGGGTTTTCACGAAATCCCGGCGATCCATGGCGGGAGGATTGCTGGTCATCGAGGTGTATTTGGCTGTTTTCATGACTCGTATCTATCACAATCGACGGAACGGGACCAATGGTAAATTCCTGATTGAGGGCGGCGCAGGCTGCTTCGCCCATTCAGGGCTGGCCGCCCTGATGTTCATGATCCTGGGGCGTAAACCCCGGGCTTTGCAGCCCCGCCCCGGAGGGGCCGAAAGATAATAGCCGGGGGCGCAAGCCCCCGGATAGATGTTGTATTTAACGAGCCCTGGTAGGGGCGGAAGATCTTTGTCCGCAACCATTTTCTGTCGCCTCTCCAGGGCTCCGCACCGATTTCTGGCCTAACCCCGGGCTCGCGCCCGGGGCTATTATCTTTCCGCCCCTCCGGGGCTTGCCTACCGGCCGAACGAATTACGCGACAAAAACTAATTAAGCGCCATTCCCGTCATAGAGTAAACCTGCGGCTGCGCGGAGGCTCGCCTCTCAGGGGAACTCACGCTTTTTGCAGGGCGCCTGCCAGCCTGGCCATTTCGTACTTCGTACCCATGCTTACGCGAATCCACTTTTTCTCCAAAAACTCGAACGGGCGCAGCACGATGTTGTGTTGCTTGCGGAATTCGACGACAAAATCCTCGGGCTTGCGGTCTATGGGGAAGATGACGAAATTCGTCTGCGAGCCGAGGATGGGTTTGTGCCCGAGTTTGTCGAGCAGTTTGTAAAACGAAGCCCGCGCTTCGGCGTTCCATTTCCGGCTGGACGACAGGAATTCTGCGTCCGTGTAACTCGCCTTCGCCGCCGCGATGCTCAGCTGGCTGAGGGGCGCAAAGTTGGTCTGGATGCGGCGGAACTGCTCGATGATTTCCGGCCTGGCGAGCCCGTACCCGACCCTCATGCCGGCCAGGCCGTGGATCTTAGAAAAAGTTCGGGCGACCATAACGTTGGCATTCTTCTTGACCAGGTCTACCATCGAAGAGTATCGGGAGTCCTCCACCAGTTCACCATAGGCTTCATCGACGAAAACCATGGCGCTGCGCGCCGCAGACTCGCAGAACGATCGCAGCTTGCCGGAATCCACGATCGTCCCGGTCGGGTTGTTGGGATTGCAGATGTAGACAAGGCTGGTCTTGGCAGTGAAGCGCCGTGCCATTTCGTCCAGGTCGTGTTCCCAACGGCTATCCAGCGGAACAGAATTCAGCTTGCCCTTGATCCGGTCGATGTAGTTCTTGAATCCGGAGTATGTGGGCTCCGCCAGAAGGACCTCTTTGCCATCCGCGCCGTAGAGCAAGCTCGCCAGGCTGAAGATTTCGGTGGAACCGGCACCCAGTACAACATGGTCCTTCGACACGCCCTCACGAGCCGCAATCGGATCTCTCAATTCGGCCATCTCGTCGCCGGGATACCGGTTTGCCAGCTTGACGGTGTTCATGATCGCTTTCCTGGCCATGCCCGAAATTCCATACGGATTTTCGTTCTGGTCGAGATAGATGGTCTCTCCGTCGGCCCTGCCTGCTCCATCCGCGGCGGTGATACGGTCATGACCGATGGCCCAGGCGGCGGTCGCCAGGGCGCTGCTTTTTATCCAATGGCGGCGGTCTATAGCAGAGGACATGGCATTTCTCCTTGGGATTTTTTCCTATTCTGGCGCATATCGGCATTACTGCAAGGAAATAATGTCGGGGATGCAACGCGTGCAAACCGGTTTCTGTCGCGAAACTCGGTTGCAGCATGTGCTGGCCGAGCCCTGGAGGGGCGGAAAGATAATAGCCGGGGGCGCAAGCCCCCGGTTAGGATGTTGCATTTAATGAGCCCCGGCAGGGGTGAAAGATCTTTATCCGCAAACATTTTCTGTCGCCCCTTCAGGGCTCCGCGCTGCTTTGCGGCCTAACCCCGGGCTTGCGCCCGGGGCTATTATCTTGCCGCCCCTGCGGGGCTGGCTAGAGGGCTGAGGGAGTTTCGCGACAGAAACTATCCAGGATTTTGCCCGCACCTTCATCCGCGAGCGTCCAGAGAAAGGCGAGCGTGTTGTGACGCCTCTCCGCGCATTCGTGAATGGACTCCTGACCGGCCTCACCGCCCGCGGCACCCCGGCAGCCTGAACGCGCCGATCCGGGTCGAATAGCTCGTCGCGCCCTTCTTGATGTAATCGCCAACGTACCAGATGGTGCAGTCGTCGCTCGGGTCCATCGCCGTTTGCGTATAGTCTTCCCAGCGCATGGCATTCTGCGAGCCCTCGCCTTCGACCAGCACCGCTTCGCGCAGCGTCAACTGGCCGGGCGTATCGTTGGCCAGGCGCGCCGCGAAGCGCTGGCCCACGAAGTGCGGCGTGCCGCCGAATGAGTAGCCGATCGCGATGTTGCCCATGCGATCGATGGCCGGACTCGCCATCCAACGGAAGTTTCCCTCGGGCGCGTATGTTCCCTGCTGATGAAGGCCCACCTTGCGGTTCTTGTCGATCCGGAATTCATACCAGCGGACGCCGCCGCCGCCGGCCGTAGTGTTGACCGAGTGGACGGCAACGATGGACTCCCGGCTGCCCATCCTTCGGTAGACGAGCCGGGACATGATCTTGTCTCCCTGCGCGTCGAGCCGCCGGTCGGTGCCCGGCTGGGGTACGCAGTTCGTGAGCTGCCCGTCGCAGAGGTAGTGGTACGGCGCGACCGGAATCTTCTCCGGACCGGCTACCTTCGTATTCGCAGGATTCTGCCAATCGACGTGGAACCGCCAGACGTTGATCGTGTTGTCCTCAAAGATCCTGTTCAGCTGCGTGCCGCCCGCAGCCATCATGATGTTGGGGGCACCGGCGGGCGGCAGTGCCTTGCCGTCGATGTCCGCGTTGTTGAGAAAGTTCACGTTGTGGATGATGACGCACTGCTCGGTGGCGGGCTCACCCTTCAGCATACGCGCGCGATCGGCAACGCATGCGTGCTTCTCGGTCGCGATCGATTCCGAGATGCGGTTGTCCCCCGTGCTCGTGGGGATGTAGTAACCGTCGGGCCAGATGGCCGGCCGCGGGTAGTCCGGGAAAACCGGGCGCAGGAATTCATACCGATAGTATGGCCCGAAAGGGTCGGGACCTGTGCTCACCGCGTAGCACATCGAGTACGGCCCCCGCAGGACCTGCTGCCCGGCGCCGCCCCCGGGCTGTCCACTCCGTCCTCGCTGAGCTTCTGGGACGACCTCGGGTGGCGGCGGTTGAAAGAGCTCGGCGGCGCGGCCAGGTTGTCCCGGCCGGCTGGGCGGGCTGAGATTGGCGGGCTCGCCGGCTTTCCACTCGCCCGGTTGGTCCGGCCTGGCGGGAGCACGTCTGAAGATCGGCATGACGATGAGCCAGCGGTCGGCGAGCTGGTCGTAGCGGACGACCGCATCGCCGTTGTTCACTGACTCGCACGTGCCTCCAAAGCCCCTGAAGACATTATTCGTCGCGACGGGGCCGTACAGCACTTTTCCGGTCGCATCGAACTTCTTGCCTTTTTTCGTGAAGATCGCCGTCCGCGAGTTCACGATCTGGACGATGTGGTCGGGCCCGACAGCGAGGCTGTTGTCGGACGGATTGCGAACGTTCGCGGTTCCCTGCGGGCCTTCGAATCCCACGCCGAGGCCGTCGAAGCTCGCAGCGAGCGTGGCTGGCGGTTTTGCGCCCTGGGCGACCTGCTCGACGGCGCCCGCGCCCGGAGGTGTAGTGATGACAGGCGGCACAATTGGCGGCGGTCCCTGGCCGGCGTCCGTGTGCGGTGTCAGGGCGTTCGCCGGAACGTCAATGTCCGGGCGGCCCAGGGCGCTGCTTGTGCTCGCGTCGTCCTCCCTGATCATTGCTTCAAGCGGCCGCGAAACGTCAAAGGCCGCGGCAGGATTGACGGTGACAGGGCGCGTCTCTACTTGCGCCTGGGGCGGTGTTGCGCCTGGGGTGAACAGACCAGCCGCGAGGATGAATGCAATTGCTACACCTGCGAATACGTGCGACGTGCTTTTCATAGGGGGCCTCAAGGAAAGCGGACCGAGACCGCGACTCTTGGGATAGGCATCATCAAGCGGCTTCCCAGGACTGCACCGAAAAAACCCCCCTCCGGCTTGCAGCTCTCGTGCGCTATTTCGGGAAGCGCATGCATCGCTAAAAGCCTCATTATACACCCAAGAAATCCTCACACGGCACCCATCGGCATGGGCCTCGTGCACGCCGTCCCTTGGGGGCTTCTACCGGTTTTTCCGGTGTTTGTCGAAAAAATCGAAGGCCGCCGGCAGATGGGGCATCACAACATTGATATGGTCACCGGCCGGAGCCTCGACATATTGATGGAGCACGCCCAGCCTCTTCATGGCTTCCACCATGGCACGCGAACCGCCCACCGGAACCGTGAGATCGGCGGCGCCATGTACCACGAACTGAGGGATGCTCTTCGTTTTTTCCACTGCACCCCGTAATGGAGCGGTTTATCGCCGCAGCCCGCTATTTGCGCTTGCGGCTTGCAGGGGGAGCGGGCAGGCTGGCGCTGTTCGGGGGGCCCAGCAGGGAAGCCAGTGCAGCCTGTTGGTTGCTGGCGACCACCGCCAGGATTTCGTCTCCCGGCTGAAGAACGGTTTCACCACGCACCGCCAGCACGGCATCTTTGCGGATGACGGCCGCGAGGGTGCAGTCTTGCGGCAGGGGAAGATCCTTAACCATCTTGCCTGCCGCCAGTGCCCGGGGAGATATCTTTTCCTCGACCAGGGCTACCTCTCCCTTGCGCAGCTTGACGAGGGTCATCATGTCGCCCAACGACATCTCCTCAGCGATGAGCTTGGCCATAAGGTCAGCCTGGTTGATGGCGACATCGACATGAAACTTCTTGTCGAACAGCCAGGCGTTGCGCGGATTGTTGATACGGGCAATGGTGCGCGGGACCCCATAGCGGTCGCGGCCCATGTAACAGAGAACCAGGTTGTCGGCGTCCACGGTGGTACAGGCAGCGAGCACCTGGCACTCGCGGATGCCCGCAAGCTCGAGCATGTGAGGGCTTGTCGGGTCCCCTTGATATATCACCTCGGTCGGGAGTTCCTGATGGATGCGTGCAAGCACATCAGCCCGGTCTTCGATCAGGTGCACCTTGTGGTTTTGCGCACCCAGCATCAAGGCAAGGTGAGCTCCAGTGCGGCCGCCGCCGGCAATAATGACAAACATATCAATCCTTTCGCAGCTTCTCCAGCTGCTCGCGCAGCACTTGGGCAGCCTCCCGCGTGGCGCTGACATGCAGAAGGTCTCCGGATTCTACCAGGGCGTCGGGTTTCGGCAACGCCGAGCGGCCGCCGCGCGTCAATGCGACAAAGCGGCACTGCTCCTGGGGAACCAGTTCGCGCAGGAGTGTGCCGTGCCAGGCCTTAGGGACGGTCATCTGATAAATCTCTACCGTGCCATCTCCGGCCTGGCAGACGGAATGCAATGGCTCGCCGGACAGAATCTCCTCGATGCGCTGGGCGCCCATGCTGACGGGGCTGATGACCTGCAAACCGAAAGCGCCGTGCAGGGAGCGCTTGCGCGGATCGAAATTGCGCACAACGACGTTGGGCACATTGAACACGACGCGAGCAATGTGTCCGAGGACGGTGTTCACAGAATCGGAGGGCGTAACGGCTGCGAGAGCGTCTGCATGTTCGATTCCCGCACGCAGCAGGATATCCTGGGTCAGGACGTCGCCGCGCAGCGTCAGCCCGCGGAAGTCCTCGGGCAGATTGCGGAATGCCCCCGCATCCTGGTCCACGACGGTGACCTTGTGACCTTTGCAAAAGAGGCCGTAAGCGACTTCGGCTCCCACGCGCCCACAGCCGACAACGATAATATTCATGACGGTTCAGCTCCCCAATCCGGTTTATTCTACCTGATATGGCACATCGGTAATGACTACCCCCCGTTTGAACAACAAGACAAGCCTCAGCATCATGGCGGTCTGGGTGTGCAAGAGATTATACAGCCATCGCTTGGGGATAAACTGCGGCACCACGATGGTGATGATCTCGTTCGGCTGACGCTGGGCTGCGATCTGATCAATATACTGCAGCAGCGGTTCCAGGAAAAGGCGGTAGGGTGATTCCAGTATCAGCAACCGAACTCCTTTCCCCCAGGTTTCCCACTCCTGCCGCACCTTTTCCGCTTCCTCCGGATCAATCGATACGTGCACGGCCGTGACGTCATCGGAGAGCATCTGCGCATACCGGAGCGCTGCCACTGTGCCCTGATGTATCGAGCTGATCGGCAGGATGATTCGATGCCGCGGTTCCGGGGGCGGTTCCCCGAAATCCGCCATCGAAAGGCTGCGGGCAAGCCGCTGGTAGTGTCTATGAATCCCCTGCAGCAGCATGATGAGAATCGGGATCAAGACCAGAACGATCCAGGCTCCCTCAAAGAATTTAGTGACGGAGAAGACCAGTACCACAACGGCCGTGCACAGGGCGCCGAAGCCGTTGATAACCATTTTGAGCTTCCACTTCGCCTCATGGCGCAGTGTCGAGCCGCGTTCTTTAACCTCGGTGCCGGGCCGGAGGTGCCCGATCTTCCACCAGCGGCGCGCCATGCCTGCCTGGGACAATGTGAATGACAAGAACACGCCGATGGCATACAAAGGAATGAGACCGGTAACGCTGGCATCGAAAACAATGATCAGCAACGAGGCTATCAAGGCCAGAGCCATGATGCCGCGTGAATAAACCAATCTGCTGCCGCGGTATGCCAGTTGGCGCGGCAGGAAACCGTCGGCTGCCATCAGGGCGCTCAGACGGGGGAAATCGGCAAAGGAGGTGTTGCACGCCATGATCAGGATGACCGAGGTGGCCGCGATGGTGCCTAGGTAGAATATGCCTTGGCCGCCAAACGCGGTCCGGGTCAACTGGGAGATGACGGTTTCACGCTCCGAGGGGACGGCCCCGATGTGCCTGGTCAGGAATGAAATGCCAAGGAATAGGCTGCCCAGAATGGAAGACATCCAAATAAGTGTAATCCCGGCGTTGCGCGTGCGTGGTTCCTTGAATGCGGTGATCCCGTTGGAGATTGCCTCAACGCCCGTTAGCGCGGAAGTGCCGTTCGCGAAGGCATGAAGGACCATGAAGGGTGTGAGCGTCTGTATGGTGCGCATCGCCTCTATTGCTGGGGGGGCGGGCACGGTGCCCAGAGAGCCGATCAAGTACCGGAACAGCCCGACTCCAACCGTGGCATACATCGACAGCACGAAAAAGTAGGTCGGAATCGCAAAGGCCCTGCCGGATTCCCTCACGCCCCTCAGGTTCATTACCATTACGAACAATACCAAGCCCACGGTAATGGCAACACGATGACGAAACAATCCGGGAAATGCCGAAACAATCTGAGCCACGCCCGATGACATCGAAACAGCTACCGTGAGGACATAATCGGTCATGAGCGCAGCTCCTGCCGCGCGGGCGGGGAGTTCACCCAAATTGTCACGCGCGACGATGTAGGATCCGCCGCCTCCGGGATAGGAATGCACGGTCTGTTCGTAAGAGAGGGTTACAATTGCCAGCAGGATAACGATGGCGATTGAAATCGGGAAAACAGCACCAAATGCCATGGTGCCGGCAGCGGCGAGTACAAGCAGCATTTCCTGCGTGGCGTAAGCCGTGGACGACAGAGCATCCGAAGCAAACACCGCCAGACCGATGGCCTTCCCCACCGTCTGGTGCGGCGCGTCAGCGGTTGGCAGCGGCCGGCCAATCAGCCAGGCGCGCCAAGAGCGGGGCGGAACATACTCCGCCGTCATTCGTTGCACCGCCATGCCGCTTTCATGCTCGAGAGCCGCCATAATCCCTGCAGGCCGTTTGAAAAGCAGCAATTGTATGCCTCTGGACACGGCGTGTCAAAACCACAGATGTTGTCGCAGGTCCCCGCGATCCTTTTCTGGAGCCGTGCAATCCAAAATCGTGCGGTTCTGATCGACTGCGGAAGGGGCGCATGCGACTTCAGCTACCGGGCGCACGCGGGGAATGATGGTATTCGTGAAGGTTCCGTTTCTCCGGCCCGGTTCATCCCACATGATACGGCACATCGGTGATGACGACTCCCCGCCTGAACAAGAGGACGAGCCTCAGCAGCATGGCGGTCTGGGTGTGCAGGAGATTGTGCAGCCAGCGTCTGGGAACGAACTGCGGCACCACGATGGTGATGGTCTCGTTCGGCTGGCGCTGGGACGCAAGCTCATCGATGTATTGCAGCAGCGGCTCCAGGAAGAGGCGATAGGGCGAATCGAGAATCACGAGCCGCACGCCCTTGCCCCAGATTTCCCATTGATGCCGCACCTTTTCCGCTTCTTCCGGATCAATCGACACGTGCACCGCGGTCACGTCATCGGAGAGCATCTGCGCATACCGGAGCGCTGCCAGCGTGCCCTGATGAACAGAGCTGATGGGCAGGATGATCCGATGCCGCGGCACCGGAGGGGGCTCCCTGAAATCCTCGAGGGAGAGATTTTGTGCGAGCCGCTCGTAGTGATTATAAACGGCACGCAACATCACGACGAGTAGCGGGATTAATACCAGAACGATCCACGCTCCCTCCCGGAACTTGGTGATGGAAAACACGATCACGACCACCGCCGTACACAGCGCTCCGAGGCCGTTGATCATCATCTTGATCTTCCAGCCGGAGTCGGAGTGCAGTATCGATCCACGCTCTTTGGCCTCGCCGCCGGGCTGGAGGTGGCCAATCTTCCACCAGCGGCGCGCCATGCCGGCCTGGGATAGCGTGAAGGATAAATAGACACCGATCGCGTACAGGGGTATCAACCCGGTGACGCTGGCATCAAAAGCAATGATCAGCAGGCATGCGATCAATGCCAGGGCGATGATGCCGCGCGAATAGACCAGCCGGCTGCCGCGGTAGGCGAGCTGGCGGGGCAGAAATCCATCCTCCGCCATGAGCGCGCTCAAGCGCGGAAATCCCGCGAAGGAAGTGTTGGTCGCCATGATGAGGATGACCGTGGTCGCGGCAATGGTGCACAGGTAAAACACGCCCTGACCGCCGAATGCGGTCCGGGCCAACTGGGAGATGACGGTCTCGTATTCCGAAGGGACCGCGCCGATCGGGCCGGTCAGGAACCCGATGCCGAGAAACAGGCTGCCGAGGATGGCCGACATCCAAATGAGCGTGATGCCGGCATTTCGGCTGCGGGGCTCACGGAACGCCGTAATGCCGTTGGAAATCGCTTCGACTCCGGTCAGTGCGGCGGAACCGTTGGAAAAAGCGTGCAGGATCAAAAACGGCGTCAGCGCCTGCAGCTCGTGCAAGGTTTCCAGAGGCGGCGGGTTGGGCACTGTGCCCAAAGAACCGGTCAGATACCGGAGCAAGCCGACGCCGACTGTGGCATACATCGAGATCACGAAGAAGTAAGTGGGAATGGCAAAGGCTTTCCCGGATTCGCGCACCCCCCGCAAATTCATGATCATGACGAACAGCACCATGCCTACTGCCAGATGAACTCGAAATTCGAACCAGGAAGGGATTGCCGAGACCAATTGAGCGACGCCCGACGAGACCGAGACTGCCACGGTGAGAATATAGTCGGTCATCAAAGCAGCGCCGGCAGTGCGCGCCGGAAGATCTCCCAGGTTGTCGCGAGCCACAATGTAGGACCCGCCGCCGTTGGGATATGCATGAATCGTCTGCTCATAGGAGAGGGTCACAATTGCGAGCAGGATGACGATGGCGATGGATAGGGGAAATACCGTGCCGAACGCCATGGTTCCTGCGGCCGCCAGCACAAGCAGCATCTCCTGAGTTGCGTAGGCAGTTGAAGACAGCGCATCGGAGGCAAAAACAGCAAGCCCGATCAGCTTGCCCACGGTCTGATGAGGGGAGTCTGCGGTTGCCAGCGGCCGGCCAATGAGCCAGGTGCGAAATGAGCGCGGTGGCTCGTACTCCGCTGTCCGTCGTTGAACGGCTGTGCCGTTCCGCCGCTCGAGAGATGCCATAGGGTTCAGCAGTCTTTATGAAAGGCGTTTATTGTACAGGCAAGGATATCGTGTGTCAAAATTGCCTTTGCCGCAGGGTGTCATCGGAAGTGGGACTCACTACTGGAGAAATCAAAACAAAAACGCCACGGATTCCACGGAT